>NZ_PVWG01000056.1:0-25104 GCF_003003695.1 Phormidesmis priestleyi ULC007 | reverse complement strand
ACCTCAAGAAAAAGGCGATGGCGCTTGGATTTGACCTCGTTGCTAAACCTGCTCTCCCGGAGTGTGTTTCTTAGGAGAAAACCCAACTGTTGGAGTTTGGTAAGCGTCGAACTTGGCAGGTATTCCGGGAGGGGGGAAGTCCCCCGACCTTTGATTTTCTGGGCTTCACCCACTACTGGGGCAGAAGCCGGAATGGGAAAGCTCGATTGAAGCGCAAGACCTCAAAGAAAAGATTTCGTCGTGTTCTGGTGTCCATCAATCAATGGTTGCGCCAGGAACGGAACGCGCACAAGCTGCCAGAACTCTGGCAAGCATTGGGGCGAAAGTTGCGGGGACATTTCAATTACTTTGGGGTCACTGACAATGGTCAGGCACTCTACCGCTTTGAACGGGCAGTCCGCAGACTGCTGTTGAAGTGGTTGAACCGCCGCAGTCAGCGTCGCAGCTTTACGTGGGAGAGCTTTGAGCGCTACCACGCTAGGTATCCCCTCCCGAAACCGGGTCGCTTAGTGTCACTCAATCCCATCTGGTGAAAGACCGAATGAAGAGGCTTGTGCGGGAAAACCGCAGGCAGGCTTCTGTGAGGGGGAGGCTCCCAAGGGTGCAGGGCTGAATCTTGTGACACTCTCGCGTTCCGAAAGGTGAGAGCAACGGGGAATACAAAGCAAGCCTAAACATTTCAGGAGTCCTCTCTACTCGACCGGGAACGCCGAGTTGGGTGAGCAAGGCTTCTACGACTTTGATCTCGCTCTCCTGAGCATTCTCGAATTGCTGAAGGGCGACGACTACCCCCTGCCGCTGACTGTAAACCGACACTAAATTGACAAAACTTTGATAAGACGAGTGTGCCTGTTCGACCGTACCTTTGATACTCTTGCCATCGACTGCCAGCCAATCTCCCGCTTCGATGCCCATCTGTTCGGTTGCCCATTGATTAAAGCACTCGCTCAAGCGCTCAAAGTTTAACTGCTCAAACAATCGTCGAAACGTGGAATCGGAAGGCAACCGCTTTGAAGGGATCCTCAAGCGCTCACCTCATTCCCCAGAGTGCCGCACACAGAAGTCTTCCAAGGCACTGTAACCCTGGCACTCGCTCAACGTGCCCAGGATGACGAGTCATAGCATGAGCCACAGGGATACCGTCTTCCCCGCAAGGCTCGATAGTCTTCCACTGTCTTGAGATAATCAATCAAGGTTTTTGCCATAAACCGAGAGCCGAAATTAGGAACCTCCCCATCCTAAATTTTCTTCATCACAACGAATTAGCCCTACTTTGCACCGGGGGCGTTTGCACTCGAATGATGAACCCCTTATCTCGCACCCAGTAACCAGAGATGAAAGCCAGAACAATCAGGGCTGCAACTATCAGACCGCTCGAAAAGGTTCCATCGTCTCGGTGGTAGTTCACTTCTTGCCCTCCTGCATCTGGAGAAGCTTGAGCGGAAACCCAGTGAAATACTGCACAGCCAGGCATCCACCTAGACACAGCCACGTCATTGCAAACCAGGCTAGAAGACGTTTTGAGTGGTCAGTCATTGCTGAAAAACTCCATCTCGCAACTGACAGGGAATCGAGACTAGCAGCGTCATGGCATCGGCATCGGTGCAGTCAGTGACGCGATAGACCCCGCTCGGAGATTGAAAATAGGCATTCGATCCACCGATCCACTGCTTGCCTGCAAGGTCAGCGCGATCTCCGCTGAGATATTCGACATAGCCGAGATTGGCATGGGTCGCTCGTTCTGAAAGGTAGTAGACATAGGACTCCATCAAGGTCTGACCCATTGAGGAGGTCATCTTGACGGCCCCGTTGCCGACATCTAAGCCGATGGGTGTGACTTGGCTAATAGTGGCAGCATTGGGCAAGCTGGCTTGATTGGTTTAAGCGATCGTGGGGCTGATGGTCGCATTCATAAAACTTCAATTCCTTTCGTGAGGATCTTTTGAGATACTTTCAGGCGCATGGAAAAGGAGGGGTCATTCTGTGACATCTCTAACCCGTTTCTGCCTTTTTTCGCCTGCCTACGAAATCGATGATAGCATCTAATTAGATTACGCTAAATTCTAATTAGAAGACTTTGAATCGTTGTAAACGTATGGAGGCTAAAATTCAGATGACTCAAGCATCTCAAGCTAATATGGCTAAGTTCAGTGTAAACGTGCCCGATCAAATTGGTGAAGATTTGCAGCGATGGGCTGATGAAGAGGGTAGACCACGCGCTAACCTTGCAGCATTTCTAGTTGAATTAGCTGTAAGACAGAAGTATCCAGAGAAGTACCCACCGGAAAAACTGGTGAAAACGACTGATGTGATGGTAGGCAAGTAGGCATCATGCTGCAAGACCCAGACAAGCCCTTTGAGGAGTGGGAGCAAGAAGTTAGGGCATAGACTATCGATGAAGCCAAAGCGAAGTGTCAAGCGATCGCAGACGGACAAACCCTCACCGATCTTCTGACCGTAACTCAAGCAACTGTAACGCCCTATAAAAGCACTTATCGATTCATCTGTTGGTTTAGAAGTGAAAGGAGCGATAACGATGACGACAGCAACACTGGAAGTTAAGGGACTGCGAACCGTTCGCTACATCCCAAAATCAGGAGAACATCAGCTATCGATTAATCTAGGTTTAGCCGATGCCTCCACCGTGTTTGAGTTTGCCAAACAGATCGGAGTGCAGCCAGAAATCGTACAGATTCCCTCAAAGTCTGGCATCGAAATTCATGCCCTGCTGATTTGTGAATCTCTTGATACCTCCCCTTTATCTGAAGGTATCAAGTTGAGTAACAAGTTAGATGAGTTGACAGAGCAGATTAATCCTGATGCAATTCGTCACGTCTACGGCAGAACTCAGGCAGCTTAAATGGCAAAAAGTCCCTACCACTAAGAGCAAGGGTAAATAGGAGAGCGATCATCCATGACGCAACTACTTGAAAAAACTACCGACCAGCGCATCGTTCTCCAGGGAACGTGGGAAAAGTTCAAGCTGATGCAGCAGGCATCGGAGGACTCTCCTGGCGTGCGACTGGCTTATTACGAGGGAATGATCGAAGTCTTTATGCCCGGATTCCAGCACGAGAACTTTTCAGAAATTATTGGCTATCTCGTGACCACGTTTCTGTTATCCCAAGGCATTGCCTTCGTCCCGTCTGGTTCCGTCACCCAGGAGCGCGAGGGAAAAGCCTCGGCTCAGGCAGATAAGTCTTACTGTCTAGGGGGCGCAAAGCCGATTCCTGATTTATCCATTGAGGTCATTTTTACGAGTGGCAACGCCAATAAGCTGGCTCGATATCAGGCTTTAGGCGTGTCCGAGGTCTGGTTTTGGCAGGATGGTGTCCTCACGTTGCATCATCTGAGAACCCATCGCTACGAGCGGATTGACCGTAGCGAGCTGCCTGGACTCCAGCAGTTGGATGTAGACCTCCTACAACGCTGCATTCTGATGGCTGAGACTGACTTTCCCTTGGCTGTTCAAACCTTTCAAGCCTCTATTGGAAGGAAGTAGGGGTTGAGCCGACATAAGACCAAGAAGGTGCAACATGGGCTGGAAAGCCTTGTCACGTTGAGCTTCTGGATCAAGCTCCAGGCAAGGGGAAAAGCGTCAAAAATCTACGACAGAATCAGGCTTTCAGCCCTTTCTTGCACTAAATTGAGCGTATATCGGCTCAACCCCTATATGATCCAGAAGATAACTTTGATCCCCAAAGCTCCCATGTAATTCCGGCATTGATTCGTAAGGTGTGTGAGGCGCAGCAACGGGGTGAAGTTAGGATACCAGTGTGGGGAGATGGCTCACCGACCCGCAAGTTCTTATATTCTACGGATGCAGCCCGTGGCATTGTGATGGGAACCAATTTCTACAACGACTCAGAGCCAGTAAATTTGGGGACAGGCTATGAAATTTCGATTAAAGACCTGATCGATCTGATCTGCGAAGTGATGGGTTATGACGGTGAATTAGTATGGGAAACGGATAAACCTAACGGGCAACCCCGCCGTTGCTTAGATACGCAGAGAGCAACAGAAAAGTTCGGCTTCATAGCTGAAATGGACTTTCGCCAAGGACTGGAGAAAACAATTGAATGGTATCGTCAGCAAGCTGGTAGTCCTATTTCTTAAAGGATGAAGAATAATCGTTATTTTTAGAAGGCTTGCTAGGTAAGGCTTTCAGAATTAGGCTTTTTCTCTGTCCTTTACATAAGGGCACTACCAGTAAGTTTGAGACAAAGTTATCTTGCGTAAGAGCGTAGCATTCGGTACTCGATCTGCGGATTTTGCAAGCTCAACTATCAAGCTCTTACCAGTGTTGGCTGTGAACAGATAGGAGAGGTGGAGGCGATAGGTCATCGTGGAGGGTGTTCTTGGCTTCTCGTTCTTCATGCCAGCGTAAGCCTAGAAAGCAAGCGATCGTGAGCATCTGTCCTGGTTCCTCCATTTGAGTGATGATGAAACCCAGAACTGCTGTAGAAAGTAGCAAAAACTTGCAAAAATCATCTACACAAATCCTGCGCCACACAATAGAGCTGAGGTAGAGATAGGCTGCCAAACCAACCAACCCCAAATCTCCCCAGATCCCCACCCACGTGAACATGGGGAAATACATGGTAGATTCCCGCGAAAGCCATCCCGCTGGACCTAAGATAATCTGCCAAAACGCCTCAGACGCAGGATGAATTGTTGCACCGAGTGGTAGTAGCAGTGCCTTATAATCCCTTAGAATCCATCCGCCTAGACGAGTAGCGGTGTGACCTGGACCAAGCCCAAAAAGCCAGTTTAACGGTGTTGTGTAGTAAGCAGGAATAACGCGAAATGCTGAGGTCTTGAGTATAGTTGCTTCTCCGTCAGGACCATAGAGATTTTGCTCTGCCCGACCCGTTGTAAAATTTCGATAGGGCTCTAACGGTTCCCAGTCTGTATAAGCAAGCGCCCAATAAAATAGGCAAACTATCAGAATGAGTGGAATTATGTACATCAATATTTTTGCAGGTTTTTTGACATTTGTTAAAACCACGAGCAGCCAGCCTGCAAAAAACGCTACAAATATTTGCTTTGAGTCGGAAACGGACGTTTGATAGAAAGCCGCTATTAATAGAGCGATCCGCTTCCAAAGAGGAACCGTCTTAAAGACATTGAAAAAATACAGGGCGAAGTATAGCGAAACAGTACAAGATATATAGTTTCCGGCACTCCCACCTTTGGATGCGAAGACACCCGCAATATTGTCTGTGATCAGTTGACCTCCTTGAGCGCCAGGATAAAGCCCTACAGGCAGAAGAATAGACTGAGCAATTGCTAAGATCAAATTAAATAGGCAGAAACCCACTATCCAACTTCTAAATCTCTTTAGGTTTTCACCTGCTAAGGGAAGAGCCACTATAGCGATTAACAGCAAGAAGGGTTCTCCATTCAGCATAAATTGGAGAAAGATGTTTAAAAACCCCGCATCATTGATCAGCGCACTCGCAGTCATGCAGGTAAGCAGGATACCTAAACCAACGATGAGTTCCCAAGCGATCGCAATTTGTTGACGATTTTTAACCCGCGTTTGCAGTAGCGCAATGACTACGACAATTGGAACGACTCCAAAATGAACAAAGTTAATGGGTGGGGGACCTCCAAAGTAGGTTAAGAGACGCGGGAAAAAAGCAGTAGCAAATCCTATCAAGATTAGTGTAGAACTTCTAACTATTCCTTTCTTTTTTTTATAGACTACTACTTGAGAACTCATAAATTAATTACGCTTAAAATTAACCAAAAGTCATGCTTAGTTAAGGAGAAGTAAAATTATTGGACTGAGGTGTAGAAATTCAAGAGTTGCTGAGCGACACTCGCCTTTGAAAACCGGGTATCCGCAGAAAGTCGGTTCATAGCAGGTTGCGAAAGCACAAAAGTCATCGCCTCTGTAAGATTGTAGACAAGATCATTGCTCAATTCAAAATAGTTACAGTTAGAGGAACCGACCTCTTGAAAAATGGGGATATTTGAACAGACTACTCTCGGCGATAATGATAGAGCTTCGACTAAAGGCAAACAAAACCCTTCGGTAGAGGAAGGAATAACGAAGAGTTCACAGTTTTGGTATAGCCAACATAATTCCTCATCTGTAATAGAAGAGAGAAGCAGCACCTGTTCCTGCAAAGCAAACATTTGAATTTGATATAGGATATTCTCTGTTTCTGGTCCAGAACTACCAACAATCAGTAGTTTGGTTGCGGGTTTTAGAACGCTATTCTTTTGCAAGTTGTGATAGGAGTGGATCAATAAATCTAAATTCTTGTTTTTTCGATGCTGACCCACACAAAGAAGAAACCTAAACTTCTCGTCGGGAAAAACTTTTTCAGGAATTTTAGGACTGACATGGCTGAAATCTACATAGTTATAAATTACAGTTGTTTTCTTACAAGAATCAATGTGTGGGAAATAATGCTTAAGAGACTCTAAAGTCGATTTAGAAACACAGGACAGTCCATCACTCTGGTCAACACATTGCCTTAAAGACCAGCGATTAAACCACACTTGGGGATAGCCAAAATTCTCTGGACATTCATAAGGATAGAGATCGTGAATGGTTGCGACTACTGGTGCCTTAAACCACTGCCGAAGGAATGGGAAGGGAAAGGACAAGTGAATGATATCGGGTTGTAGGCGATCGGCTAATTTTGGCAATCCAAATAAGAACCAACGATTTCTTGAAAGAGAACTGTTATTAATGGATACGCTAATTAGATTGATTTTGGATGAAAAAAGCTTGAACGTCTCTTCAAAGTAACTTTTTTGCCATTCGCCTACAATCAGCGTCACCTTGGTAACTTCATCCGTTTCTGCCAGACATTGTGCCAAGTTTGCAGCATGTCTGCAAACGCCAGTAGGCTTTAAGGGGCGATGCAAGGCTGCAACTAGAATGTGCATTGTTCATTATACCTAGTCAATTGTAAGTGTGAGCAAACAACTTCCCCTTCGCTTCCCAACTGTAGAATTCTTTGACTTTTTGCTGTCCTGCCTGACCCATTTGAACGCACAGGCTACTGTCTCCAGCCAGCTTAATCATCGCTTTGGCTAGATCGCTGACGGCTTGTTCTGGATTGTCTGCTGCAACTTTGATGCCGATTGCCGCTGTGACCAGTTCTGATGGACCACCCAAGTCGAGACAAATGATGGGTCTACCAGATGCCATTGCCTCCAAAGGCACCCATCCGCCTGAATCATGCAAACTCGGATGCACTAGGACAGAACATTGCCCCAGCTTGACCAACACTTCCTCACGCGGCAACAGTCCCCAAAATTTTACTTGAGTGGCAATCCCTAAATCGAAGGTAAGCGTTTGCAAACGCTCTAACTCAGGTCCCTCGCCTAAAATCCAGTACTCAGCATCGGGGAGATTGGCTTGGGCAAATGCCCGCAGTCCCAGGTAAATCCCTTTCCAATGGAGAAGACGGGCAATATTAATGAATCGGACTGGAGAATTGGTTGGGGTCGGGCACTGGCTGAGTTGTTCGATCTCAAGTTGTGAGATGCCTGATTCTGACAAGCGCTCAACATTGGGTGCCCCCAATTTCCGCAGGCGTTGGGCAGTATCTTCGGTAGTCGCATAGGCGATCGCACTTCGTTGAGCCGTTAGCCGAGTAAACAAATCCAGTTCTCCGAGCGATCGCCATGCCCAACGCAATGACTCATAGAGCTTATTTTTCCAGCTAAAGTCAGTCCAAAACGATAATGGAGCAGATTCACCACCTCCTACAGGTCCCCAGATAAATGGAATCGGCAGGAGGGCTAGAAAACTGGGCGAGGAGTAACGCACAAATGTGACATGGTGGATCAGATCAAAGCCGATCTCGCGGTGCAGTTTGCGTCCGACAAAATATGCCTGGATTTGCCAGAGATAGTAGTGAAGTTGCATGGCACCAGACTGTCCCCAGCGGAGGCTGTCTTTCCAGAAGGGCAGGGTGAAGTAGACAAAATGCAGGTTAGGAATGGGGTTAGCAGCCAGTTCGGCTTCAATTGCGGACTGACTCTCATCGGGTCTGGTGAATACCCAAACTTGATGATGCTTGGCAACTTCTCGCGCCACGTTCCAACCAACGCCTCGCTCAGATCCTTTACCGGGTTCACATGAATAAGCGGATATGAGAACATTCATCACCAAGGTGCCTCGTCTTTATGACCTGCTTAAACTTTTCTGAAACATCTGGCTAGCACCCTTAGGGGGATTTTAGAGGGACTGTGTTTGCAGCACCCTGCGATACTGGAGTGCTAACCTCACAGGTTATTTCACGATTGTTGCATTTGATCCGCTCGATCACTTCCAAGAAAGCATCAACTTCAAAGTATAGATCTTGCCCATAGAAGACTTCCTTAGAGCGTTCACTGTAGCGTTTTCGAGTATCAGAGTCAGCTATTTCTAGCATTGTGCTTACCAGAGCGTCAGCATCACCACAGGGATAGACCAGACCGTTGTAGCGATGTCGAACGGTATCGCTATAACCCCAATTCCCACAGCGATCGCTCAAGATAGGAGGCGTTCCAGATGCCATCGCCTCTGACACTACAAGCGGATGGGGATCGACCCAGGAAGTGACTACAAAAACATCCATCGCTGCATAGTAGAGCGGAATTTTGGCTTGATTCACAAAGCCAAGGTTGATCACCTCGCCATTCAATGTAGCAAGGCGTTTGTTAATCTCAGATTCTAAGTCGCCTCCACCGATCATGACTCCCCTAATCCGGGGATCGCGTTGATGGGCTTTGGCGATCGCCTCAATGAATTCAAAAGGATTTTTGCGATCGATATATTTACCGGCAAACCCATAGATCACCGTATCTGCATCCCAAGCAAGTTTCTGACGAATTTGCAAAATTTCATTCTGGTTCTGGGCAATGGATTGCTCAAATCGTTCGCCGTCTACGGGATGACAGCCCCGCACAATCTTCTCATCTGAAACACCATAATGGCGCAAGTGAATCTCGTTATGATCGCCACAAGACAGCCAGTAATCTGCCAAGTTCAGCATCCAGGGATATACCATTGACATCACGACTCGGCGCGATCGACTATAGCGCCCATCTGACATGATAGTGGCATCATTTTGCATGATTAATGGGATGCCACGGAGTTTGCAGAGGAGAGCGGTCAATCGGTAAGAATAGTTAACGAAACTCTGCATGAAAATGGCATCAAAGTTACCTCTGGTTAGGCGACTGATCAAACCTGGACTGAGCATGCTCTTCTTTTGCTGCGATGGCACCGTTCCAGAGAGATCGGTTAAATACTCATGCTCATATCCACTCAGCAAATCGACATCCCAGCCTTGAGAACTGCTACCCAGATCGCGATCGCCGCTACCCTGATTTTCGTCGGAAAGATAAAGTACCTTAAGGGAAAGACCTGGTTGTTCACTAAGTTTCCTCCAGAGCGGTCCATGATGCTGAGTTGGGTGGGTAAAAACAACTCCTAACCGAAATGTATCACTCATAATTTGCTCCAGATTCTCTTATTAGCAGTTAGTAAAAGTAAAATTTAAGTTTATTAAAATGAAAAAATAGTTGGCGTAGAGTCAAGCATAAACATATAAAGAAAAAATTAATAGAACCCAAATCATAAATAGTTAATCTTCAAAAATACAACTCATAAAATCTTTTAGCACTAGATCCAACGCAAAGTTCTTTTCCATTATCTCGCGACTGCTTTGCTTCATAGATTCAATCAAAGTCTTATTTTCAACTAGCATACCTAGCTGATTAAGTAATGCTTCTTGAGAATCGCAAATATATCCATTCACTCCATTCTGAATAATTTCAGGAGCACCCAAAGCATTTCTAGTGGTCAAGACTGCAAGCCCCGCACAAGCCGCTTCTCCGATAACACTAGGGTAAGCGTCGCATTTTGTAGGAAGCACAAAAATGTCATGACTTTTAAACAGATCGATATGCCTGGGTTCACCATACTGAACATTGGTTTGGATTGTGACATCTTTAAAGTCTCCTGGATGATGGCTCGTTACCATCGTCATTTGCAAATGTAGCTTATCCTGTTTCACAAACCAATCCAGTAAAACATCTCCTCCCTTACGTTGAAAGTCGCCACCCACAAACAAAATTTTGACGATACCATCATCACGATTGGGACTAGGTACAAATAGGTTTAAATCAACTGAAAATGGTAATCGACTTTTTCTAAGCTTATGGTGAGGAATACCATAATCTTTAGAAATTCCCTCAATTACAGCATCCGTCAAACCGATTACATATTTTTGTGAGTTAAGTACTTGTTTATGAATAAAGGTAAGCCATGGTGGAGATATTGTCCCACTAGCATCAATAGATTCATAAAGTTTCCTAGTCCAGTCTGTAACAATGCAGCTAGTACCACGATTGATTGCTGGATAGGCAAAAAGAGCTGGACTCACTCCTTGAAAAACAATGTTTCTACTTTCTCGATTTGCTTTACGAACTTGCCTTTGCAATTCAATAGAACCAAGAAGTCTTCTTCCAATAGTTGCAGAAAATCTTAGTAAAGGATTTGAATACTTTTGATTAGGAACAAATTGATCAGGAACAAAGCGATATATTCTCAGATCAAGGTGATTTTCAAATAGCTTAATGTATCTCTGCTCAAAAGTTTTACTGCCAAAGTCTACCGGAAATGTAACTAACAACAGTTTCTTTTTCATTGTTCAAAACGTCCTTAAAGGAATAAAAAAGTGACGTAATCAGGATGTACTGTTCTAAACTCATTAAAGTATTGAGATTTGAATTTATAGATAAGGTGCCCTATGCTTTAATAGCCTTTCATAAACTCCGATCACCTGCTCCGCCACATTTTCCCACGTAAACGCCTGAACTCTCTTGAGTCCTTTATCTCGCAACTCCTGATAATAAATAGGATCGGATTGAAGCCGACACACCGCCTCTGCAATGGCTTGGCTATTTTTCGGATCAACTAGAATTCCGGCATCATCGACGACTTCGGGCATCGCTGAAACATTTGATGTGATCACTGGAGTCCCACATGCCATCGCTTCTAAAAGCGTGATCCCAAATCCTTCATGAAAGGAGGGTGCAACAAGAACGTCAGTGGCATTATAAGCGTTAACTAGAGCTGCTTTATCGAGATAGCCCAAATACTTGATAGAATCTTCAAGATCATTGACTTGAATAAAGCGCTTATCTTCATCTGTAAAATCGTCACTAATTTTCCAAAGCTGAACCGCAGAGCCTTTCTGTTTAAGAATATTGAGCGCCTTGAGAATTGTGTTTAGGTTTTTACGGGGATGATTCCCTCCTACATTCAATAAACAAAATGTATCTGGAGGAACGTTGAGCCGATCGCGAAAAGCTTGAGACTGCTCTTCAGGGTGTGGGCGAAATAGAGGGTCTACTGCGTTGGGAATAATGGTGACGCGATCGCGGTTAACATTAAGAACTCGATCAACATTCTTTGCTGTTTCTGACGAGACTGTAATAATAGCGTCAGCATATTCCATACCTTGGATTGAGTAACGTCCGAGGCGATCGCTAATAATCGGTAACCTAACTGAACCTTGAAGGTTTTCTGGATAAAGAATATTGATCAAATCATGACAAGTGACTACGACGGGTCTACCCGTTTTTCTTAGCCAACGAACAATGTGAGCATCGCTGTGATCAACAATGTGGAAAATGTCTACAGGTTGCTGCTGAACTTCCTTGGGAAATCGCCAGAAGCGCTCATAAGCTTTCTGTGCCCTAACAGTCAAAGAACGTGTTTCCCGATCAAATGCCTGCGGCACTAATTCAATAATTTCCCAGTTGGGATGTATGGCTTTAAGCCCTGCAATCAGACCATTTGCATAGACATCCATACTAAAATGAGGCATTGTCCGTATTAAAGCAATTCTCATTTTCACCTCTAGAAAACACTTCTATTGAAGGATGGGCTTGCAACGCGAATCGCATATTCCAAAAGTTAAGATCAAATGTTCTTAAACACCCAGCGCATACTTCGCGAGCCATTTACTTTTTAACATCAACGATACAGTTATCCAACTCAAAAAAAAGCTTGTTAAAGAAAGAATCAGCATAGAGCTAATAGTGACTTGTTTCATCAATCCAAGATCCACTCTAGCAATAAATAATTTAGTGAAATTCATTAAAATAGGGTGGATTAAATAAATGCCAAAGGAACACATCCCTAAATTCCAGATTATTCGATTGTTCTCATCAATTCGCTGTGATATGCAAATTCCTAATAAGAGGAGAGAATAGGCAATAATCAGATCCTTCATAGTTCCAGGAAGAAAGCGAGAACCAAAGATATCAGCGATCAAAAATATAACAAGAATAGGTATAACTGCTCGGAATGAAAGCAATGAAAGTCCTCTTTTTGAAAAAAATCGGTTTAAAGTAATTGCTGCAAAAAAGTAGGGTAAGCACAATAAAATCCAATACGTATAAACCAGTAAAAGCTTAATGGGTGGATATGCGTCAACATTTAGTGAAAGCATATCCAAAACTCCTTGAAAAGCTATACTTGAGCCTAGCTTAAATCCGTTTCCAGAAACCATCAATAGCTCGTGAATAGCAATGCTCACCAAACAGAAAAAGACTAGCATCATAGTCTTAAATCGACTGTCTGAAAAATAACTTGCTGCCAAAATTAAAGTGCTGCCTGCAAGCAAGAGCGGCAAAAAATAAAGATGAAAAGACGCACCTCCACAAAAAGCAATGGAGAGTGGATCTTGGAATAGTTGATTTAATCGATCAGGTTGATTTGATTTAGAGAAAAAGATGATCCTTAAAATTAAATAAATCCCGCTCCAAATCAAGTAGGGGATGATGATTCTTTGAAACTTAGATTTCCAAAAATCTGGGGAGGAGGCAATGTTTGGTTTGCGCGTCATGAAATAGAAAGATGCAGCCAGGAAGAATGGGACAGCAAAGTAAAATAAAAGCCTGAAGCTGATCGCACTTTGATCGATAGGAACTCCCCAAGTCTCGTCGCCTGAATGCACTAAAATAACTGCATAAGCGGCAATTCCCCGGCATAAATCGATCCCTAATAACCTCTTTTTTTGATCCATAACATTGCTCCCGGTTTAACCAAATTGTGCGTTAACTAACCAATGCGCGAATTCTAGTCAATGTCCAATCAATTGCCTTGGGACGAAGGTGGGGAGCCTGTAACCAAACAATCCCAACATTTGCAAGAGACACGGGCATTAGCCCTACCCAAAGAAACCAGAGGCTATAAATAATCCGTTTCTGCCAGTTAAATTCAGAAAATTGCCAAAGAGAGCGAATCCCCCAGTAAGTCAGTTGGAGAGGGTGGTCTGAAGGCACAGGATGAGCTTGAGGTTCTAGGCGCAGAGAGGCTAAACGTGACCACAAACGAGCGAACGATCGCGTCTCTAGGTCAGGAGGAACTTCAAGTCCGAACTCCTTGGCGCGTTGCAGCAGCAGCGCAAAGTTTTGCAAATCATGTTGGACAAATCGGCGAAACCGACTGCCTGAGACCGAGGTCAACGCCCATTGGTTGCTAGTGTGAATCCGATAGACCCCGAGTGGGTCTTCAATGCCAACAACCTCGCCGTAAAAGGGTGTTGAGATCATCAAATAGTCATCCGCTGTGGTTTTATATTCATCAGGAATGGGAAATATCTGAGTCAATGCCATCCGGTGATAAGCATTGCCACTCATGCAAGTACTCACATAGCCGCCAGTTTGGATTAACCCGCGCCAGACCTCTCCATTCGCCAACTTCGCTGTAGTCGTCGGAATGAAAGCTCCTGAAGGCTGCCCTTCGGTATCCACGACTTGCAGTCGGTAGTGAACTTTGCCAACTCCCGGCTTCCATACCTCTACAATCCGCTGGACTGTCATCGGCAAGAGATAATCATCGGAGTCCAGGAAAAGAACAATATCACCGTGGCTGGCGGCAAAGCCGCTATTGAGCGCTGCCCCTTGTTTACCATTTTCTTGAAAGATAGCCGTAATGCGATCGCCATAAGTGGCGATGATTTCACGAGAACTATCAGTAGAACCATCATCCACTACAATAACTTCGATGTTGAAATAGGTTTGATTTAAGGCACTGTCGATCGCCTGAGAGAGAAAGCGATCGTAGTTGTAGTTATTGATGATGATACTAATAGTAAGCTCATTCCTCATATCACATCCTTAACTCCTGAGGCTGAGTAAATTTGGACAATACCAAATGCCTAATTGACATGCTGAAGCAACTAATACTTGCTGGAAGTAAGAAACTCATCAGTAATGAATTTCAAAGACATACTGAACGTATTAAGAGTCTCAGAGAAACTACGCACTCCTCGGTACTTGAAGTTACGAGCAGCAGCATACATATAAGCATAAGGTAAGTAGATAAGACCTTTTAAGGTATTGTTTTCAGTGGCAAAATACCGCTTAAAAGTGACATAAATTCGGGTGGAATCGTGATATGGCTCGTAATAGCCTCGATTGACTTCTGATGGATAATGGAAGTTAAGAGCTTCGGGACAGAGAATAACTTTATAGCCTTTTTGAGTTGCTCTAGTCGTTAGGTCAACCTCATCATTACCGTAGACTAATTTTTCATCGAATAAGATATGTCTGAATAATGCGAATGGGAAAACAGCGCTATTAATAACAACTGTTCTGATCCTATCGCCTTCTTTGTAGCTCACATTTTGGTATCCCAAAAAACTTTGTTCTCCTGGAAAGATAAGTTGACCATTTTTATTTTCAATGCCGCTAATAATGACATTATCAATGGATTCCTGCTCCGCATATTTTGCCAATCGATTACACACGATCTCTAAGAAATTTTCATTTAAGACTACATCATCGTCGATAAACAATACGTGGGAACCTCTAACGGTTTTCAGTGCATTATTTCGATTGGCACCTAAGCCTTTACGGGGACCTTCTAGATATTTCACTTTTGGAAACTGGAAGACGACGAGATTTTTAGTCTCATCATTAGTGCTGTCATCAGACACAATCACTTCAAACGCAGGATAGGTAGAACCTTCAACGGATTTTAAGGCTTTGCTAAGATCTTCAGGACGATTTCTAGTGCAAATGCAGACTGAAATGTCTAAGTGGAGATCTGTTATGTTGTCAAGGCTATTCATGATTAGTCCTGCTGTCCTTTGTATTTTGGAATCAGGTAAGCTCAAGTTTTGTTTTTATTAGCTCTAATTAAGTTTCTAAAAGCAATTTTCTTACGGCTTTCCCAGCCATATCCCAATTTAAACGAGACTCGTATTCATTAAAGGAGGAGAGAGCCAACTCTATATAGCTTGAGTAATTAGTAAATAGACTTGAAATATAGTTGCAATATTCAAGGGGATTGGCAGTGGTATCAAATGTTTTGCCGTTTAGATTATCTTTAATAATTGTTGGAATACCCCCAACATTAGTTGTTAAACAAGGCACCCCAACTGAATTGGCTTCACACAGAACTATCGGTGTGCAGTCAGCTAGTGAGGGGAGAAGCAGAAAATGAGAGTCTGCAATCAGTTGAGAAATTCTGGCTTTGCCTTGATCCGTTGATTTACTGATAAACCCTAGAGGTTTAACAAAGTTGGGCAATGGATCTTCTGTAATGGGTTGGCAACCAACGATAGTCAACTCTGTGTTCAAGCCCGCTTTGTTTAATTCCGTGGCAACTTTAAGTGCAACGTCACCGCCTTTGCGATACCATTCAACACCTAGAAATAAAAGTTTGCACAGTTTAGATGGTCGCGATTCAATCAAGTCTTTTACTTCGTAGAGGCTATGCTCAACTTCGATATTTGCGCCAAAAGGAACTACTTTAACTTTAGACTCATCTATCCTGTAGTGATTAATAGCGGCTTGAGCTGCCCAGTCAGATGAATAAATCGCCAATTGACATTTCTGGTGAGACAGTTGTTCCACGCGATGCCAGTCCCTAATCGTTTCCTGACAAAGGTTGCTATAGTCAGGATAAAAGTCTAAAAGGCTGGCAAAGCTAGCATCAGCCCAAAACACAATAGGCTGTTTACAGTCAAGATAGGCGATAGGATTTGCTGAGGCACTAAATATAAGATCTACATTCGTCTTAAGGAGTTTATTGGAAATCTGCTTAGCATAATCTTTTAAGATATATGGTGCCGAATTCTTGAGATATTTTTGCTTAAAAAGCTCATGGTAATGCCGCTTATATTTCTGAACGAGGCGATATATAAGCGGATTATCTAAAGGACCAATATACTCTAAAGGAATCGCTTGTTTCTCTAGAGACCGTGCGATATAGTATCCCGTCCCAGACCACTCATTTGACCTCGTCAAACTACGTGAATCGTAGTTAGTCACATAACCCAATTTCATAAGTGACCTGCTTCCAGTTTACAAGAATAGCCAACTGCTATTTGGTTAACGATCCAGAACAACTTCCTGATAACTACCCGACTTCAAAATTCGACCCTGCCCAATCTGATAAATGCGATCGCAATGCTCAACTGTTGAAAGGCGATGAGCAATAATAATGATGGTTTTAGTGCCACTCAAGGCTTTAGTCGCTTCTGTGACAAGATGCTCTGTTTCCGTATCCAAAGCAGCCGTTGCTTCATCAAAAACTAAAATTTCTCGTTCATGGTAAAGCACACGCGCAATCCCAACTCGTTGACGCTGCCCACCCGATAACAGAACTCCCCGCTCCCCAACAACTGTTTTAATACCACCTGGAAGTTGCTCAACGACTCCACTCAGTTGAGCCATTTCAATTGCCTTTCTCAATCGACCCTGATCAATCAGGTGATCTGGAACCCCAAATGCAATGTTCCGTTCTAAGGTATCGTCGATTAAAAAGATAGACTGGGGAACGTAACCAAGCATGTTCTGCCAGGCACGCAAATTTTTATACACTGAAACCCCATCAACTTTAATGTCTCCAGATTGAGGAATGAAAAGACCCAGAAGCACATCAACCAACGTCGTCTTACCAGCACCAGATTTGCCAATGAGTCCAATCGATTGCCCCTTGCGAATCGTTAAGGAAATCTCATCGAGTGCAGTTTTTGTGCAGTTTGGATATTGAAAGAAAATCTTGTCTAAAACGATTTCATTTGTAAATGACGTATTCGGCTTATTTTGGCTAGGTGGTAAGTATGCGGGTCGATGGATAGAATTAAACCTAGGAGTGATCTGCTCCTTCTCTAGTTCCTTAAAGTCAGAAAACAGTTGATCGACAGCAAAAGTATTGGTTCTAACCGTATTCATGCCAGAGACTAAATTTCCGACTGCCGGCAGCAGTCGGATTGAGGCAAGGGCAAAAATTCCTAGAACGGCAGTCAGGCTTTGCTTCTCGCCTCGATTTAAACTAATAAATACAAGGGTGAAACCAATCAAAAAGCTGATCATCACTGCTTCGATTGCAAAGCGGGGAAGATTACCATATCCCTGAGCTAAGCTTAAATTTGCAGCATACTTTCTCGTCTGCTCCTCCATCTTATTTTCAAAATAGGATTCGCAACCCAGTACACGAGTCTCTTTAAACCCGCCTAAGCCATGATTTAGCAGGCGGATCATCTCACTAGAAGCCTGCCAGCCATCTCTACCCCACCGATCTAAGCGATTTTTTGTTAATTTCAATAACCCAAAGACAACGAGCAAGAGCATCGAAATCAGGATCAAAGCCATCACATCAGTTTTAATTAACAGAAAAAGTAATGCCAGAACCACTACAGAATTGGAGATCGATGTCAAGAGCGGCATCACGACACCCAGGCAGACGTTATCCGTAGTGCCGATAATATTCTGAATGAGTGTCGCTGAATTAACGCGCAGGTGAAAGCTATAAGGAGCTGCAAGATAAGCCTTCATCAGCTTTCTGGATAGTTCGCCTTTCAAGTTAAAGCCAAACTTGAAAACTGCCAATTGAGCATTAAAAGCAAAAAATGCTTTCAAATAGAAAGCAATAGCAACTATAACCCCCAAGAGAAGCAGAAATTGATCCTTGGATTTAAGATTTGAATATTTATAGATTGAATTGATCGAGGTATTGCTTTCAATCAAATCTGGATCAGTAGCAATAGCGATAAACGGACCAATCATGCCAGTTCCAAACAATTCCAAACCAGAAATGAAGAGGAACAAAAAAGCCATTCCAACCAGTGACTTATGATGTCCCTTAGTAAGGTACAAAATCTTTGAAAAAAATTGTGTCATATAGAATTACATAGATGCTTACACATATAGTGAAGGTTATTGAAGAAATAATTGTTCTACTTACTTTGCGTCAAGGCAGTCGATACGATGTCTTAAATATAGCAATCCTAAACGAATGGTGGGATTGGGCATCTTGTCCCTACAGGCTGGAAGCCTGTCCCACTCTCACAACTGAAGTAGGATTGCTATATATATAGCAAACTGCATATTGTTTAGACTTATTCCCAATATTTCTTGTCTCTTGCAAAACATAAGTCGAAAGTTTCGTCAATTTTGACTTGAGAAGGTAGACAATTTTGGCTTGAGGCGATAAAATGCCGGGCGGGATTTGATAAATGAGTGCCGTGCATTAAAGAAAAGCTGCTGTTGCCAAGCTGACAAAGAACACCAATTTTCATAAGCTGGAACTGCAATCTTGGTCAAAAAATCTTGCCACTTGGAGACCATGGCATTTGGCTGCGTTTCCCTAGCCCGAAGCCAACCATTTTCTACCATCGCATGGCGCAATTCTTTATTATCCCGAAGTTGTCTCAAAGCTGAAATAACCTCCTCTAAGGATGTTGCCTCCAGGTAATCTAACTCACTTTTTCGTTCTGCCCGAAATGCAGACTCATACCCTAGGATGGTCGGTACACCAGCGTGCCACGCACTATAAAGCTTTGATGCAGGTTTCCCCCGCCAATCATTGTTCCGACTTAGTTCTCGTACAGCCAAAACCACGTCAGTTGCACTGTAATCATGCCATTGGTCATGACTCAACTTTGCCTGGAACTTCAAGCCTAAATTTTCGAGTTGGTCATACCATAGTTGATCTCGAAACTCAGGTACCAAATTTACTGCATTCCCCAGAAAGGTTACATTCTCAAAGAGATCCCCACGTTCAAGATCTCGTGGGATGATAGAAGGCTGCGGCCAGTGTGGGATAGCATGGCTCTCCCACAGCTCTAGAAACTTTTTGGGAATTGCCTGGTAAGGATTTTGAACCACATGTAGTTGGGCATAGGGATGGCGATCTACATCTGCTCGTAGACAAACGAGCATCATCTTTGAACTTGGTTGGAAAGAATCATCAAGAAAATCACGGTGGGAGACAACAATCCCCTCAACTGGCATCGTGTCTACTAACTGACAAGGGAAGCCATAGTCATTGAGATAGAGATATGTTTGTAAGGTCCAAAAGCAACCGCCACTCTGCATAGGAGATATCGAATGCTCGGCACATTGCCACTGCCAGTAGGAGGCTGCATTTTGAGGTAAACGTCCTGTTGATATCTTTTGGGGAAAATAGAAATAAATTGGTGGCATTTTTCCAAGCATAATAAGTATGAAATGTAAAAAATTAGCGCGATCGCAGTCGATAATAGCGCGATCTTAGCCACTCAGGCATTAGAAGATTACTTGGAGTATTACGCAAACCATTCTTTTTAATGAGTCTTAGCCACAGATGCAGCCGTTCCATAAGCGGCAGTAATGACATATGCCAGTGAATAATCTGGGTAAGGCTTGTTTTATGGATGAGTGGCAGAAAAATATCTGGTTCACCTAAAAATATTTTGTCCGTCGAATCTGAGGGTACTACTACTCTTGGTAATGCTATGGCGTTGGCGTACACATTTTCTAAAGAGCTTTGCCAGTTGCTTCCCCAATGCGTCTCTTCAATTTTCTGCCGAGTCATTTCCCCTAAAGAAAGTCGATATGCTTCATTCTCAATCAAACGGGACAACACTTCTTCATAGCCGTCAAGGTCTGACACCCGAATCAGATTGCCAGTCAAACCGGGCATGTCTGCGCCAAAAATACCACATGCTGCAGACGTATGGGCGTAGCGGCTTACTAAAGGGACGCTGTAACTTCCAGCTTCCAGTAGGGAAGTGATCGAGACGAAAGGAAAGGAATCCACGTAGATATCAGCAGCTTGATAAAATACAGCGGTATCTGGAGTTTCTCCAAGGACTTGAATTCTGCCCTGGGTTTGCTCAATCGCTGCTGACCAATCTTCGTGACTGCCTGGACCAATGACGACCAGCACAGCCTGCTTATATTGTTTCAGCAATGAAACATGAGCATCTGCAAAGGTAGTCCCATCAGAGGTTTTGTACTTAACTGCTCTGGCTATGGAGAGGAGTAAAACACTGTTTTCATCAATTCCGAGTTGCCGCTTTGCCTCGGTACGAGAAAGAGCGCGATGAAAAGGCTCTAAAATGGTTGGCAGAAGCATATTTCGTTTTGCCTCAATGCCTCTACGTTCTTGGGACAGGCCCATACCAGATTCACGCAGATTGGCAACCACATCACTAACATTAGCGCCGATCCAGAACCAATGATCACCGTGATTGGTATAAATAATTGGTGGCGATTGTTTTTTATTGGCAAATGCAATAGTCGGAACGATGTCATGTTCCCAGGTATGCAGCACAACTACATCTGCTGAGGCTGCACATTCCCGTAATCTTTCAGCGCGTGCTAAAAGTCCGCCAGGTTTCTCATTAAGCAGATATATCCTGCCTTGCCGCTGGGCTACAGCGTCTCGCAAAATTTGAGGGATTTCATTTGGTGCATGCTTGGTTAAGACAACAGAATGGGATCGTAGACTATCCTGTTGAATCCAGCGCCGCATTAACCGGGGAATTCCAGCACATTCAGGAGCAATGCTGGAAACATGCAGGATATTTTTTGGGTTGCTGGGTAACGCAGACGTGTTGTGAGGGTAAAGGTTGGGGGAAGTTGCCTGTCGTCCAATCATGATGATGAGCTGCTCCAACTCATGGCTCACGAAAAGACCACAGTGATTGGATTGAGCATAAGAGGCTGCCATCTGTCCATAAACGGCTGCTGCACTATACTTGCCACGCTGTGCCAGATCTTTTGCCTGCGAAAGTAGGGTGCGAAACACCTTGTAATTCTGCTGAATTAGTTGGTGCCCTTCCTCATATGAATGTCTTGGTGTATTATCAGCGGCTTGTTGCATAAGTTTTTCTCACCAACCCTTGCTAATTCTTCATTTTCCCACTCGACCCTAGCGAACAGTTTTCAGACACTTTCTATTTCTGCTCTGTTTTTTATTTTCTATTTCTGCTCTGTTTTTTATAAAGTATGAAGCAAACCTTAAAGAACACAGAGCAGAAATAAAGCATTATCGATGATTAGTTAAACGATAATGCCAGCATTAGGCGTTTGCGGCTTGGCTCCCATATCAGCAAACATATTGACTGTTATTTGCTGAACACGGCTGTCTTCACGAGGATTGGTTACTCCATCGCTGTCTAGCCCCCATACCCACTGATTAGAGCCAATCGAGAACACTTTTGCTCCACTAGGCGCAGTGTAACGCACCGCATTCGAGATATTGGAGTTTGTTCCGGGAGGCAGAAGTGGAAGCCCAGCTTGAGCTTGAGTAGGTGACTGAGATAAAGTGACAAGACCCGCGGGAGTAAACCCATTATTCACAACTGCATCCCACTCATAGCCCACCAAACCTGTTAATTTACTTCCATTCTGAAGACCCGTATTGGCATAGTAAGGATCGGCAGCATTTGTTACCACGTAGTCAAAGCCATTGTAAACATTGGTAGCTCCCCAATCTCCAACGTACATGACACCCAACAAGGCATTTTCAGGTCGGTTGACCTCTGCGCTACGGAATACGGTAGTTGCTTGAGATGGATCTGCCTGAGCAACCGGATCAAGCGCCCAATCCCCTTTATAAACGGTCATCACACGGTTTGCCTGCCCAGAAGTTGAAGGGTCGAATCGAACTCGCCAGTAACCCGTGTTGGACGATAAGAACGCTAAATTGGTGCCATAGTCACGGGATTGCTCAATCGTATTCCGCATTTCCATCGACCAGTATTCGTCATGACCTGCTGAGAGGAAAGTCTTTTGAGAATATAACTGGAGTGGATCGGTGTGGACATCCAAATTAGTGTAGTAGGAAACATCATAGCCCTGCGACTCTAACCATCGCGCCGTGTTGTATTCCCAGGTCAATGTGTTATTGAATTGCTCTGTACCCACTGCCGAGCCATACCGGAAGGGACGATCAAAAGACACCTGATAGGCGCGCTGTCCTGCAGTACTGTTGAAATCATAAACGCTATATCCACCGGTGTTGTTATAAGCCGCAGCTGTCGTAATGGCATCCTGGAAACCAATATCAGCAGGGCGGTTATCGTCACGCACGACAAACTGGATATAATTTTGTTTCCCTGTGCTAGTGCTGGTCAATTTAGCCATGTAAAGCCCGCTAGTCCAGTCTGCCCCAGTTTGCAGAGTGTATGAGGTATTCCAGTTGTATTCAACTAACCGAGTGGTTGGGTTAGTGGTTGGGCTGGCTTGAGATACACCGTTCAGACCCGTAACACTGGTGACAAGCCGACCTCCGGCTCCTCCATAGTAACCAAGCCGATAAACATCAATCCGGTATTGTCCAGCTTGGGCGAGGGAGATTTTGAAGTTAATTGCTTGCCCTTTATTAATACTGGTTGCATCCCCATAGCCTTCAATCTGATTGATCGCCTGGTTATTGCTAGAAATCTTCCAAGCTGTGGTTCCTGGCTTTTGGTTCTCTAAAACAATTGCGTTCTGTGCTGCGATAGTCACCCCTGAACTCGTCACACTTTCGTTACTGCCCAATGAGTCGATGTAGCTTGCCAGCGATCGCACTTGTTGATTGAGCAAAGCACTAGTGAGTATGAGTGATTTGGATGTTGCCCCAGCAATACTAGTCCAAACACTGTTAACTAACTGCTGCCACTGATAGCTGATCGTAACTCCAGTTAAACCATCAGTATCCAGAACATTGGCTAACAAACTAGCGTTAACTGTTGCACTACCAGCCAAGATAGTTTGTCCAGCATCATTAACATTCACAACAAAGGATGTCCCTGTACTAACAGGGGTTTCACTGTTCCCCAAAGCATCCGTGTAAATCGCTTTAGCCCGTACTTGCTGGTTCACTTGTGGCTGTCCTAGGGTAAAGGTTTGGTTGGTGGCTCCGGTAATATTTGTCCAAGTGGTGCCATTACTACTTTGTTGCCACTGATAGGCAATGGTGACTCCGCTTAATCCATTCGAGTCTGCAACGTTTGCAGTCAATGTTTGGTTTTGGGCGGATATGCCACTGAGGGTAATAGTGCCAGGAGTATTATTGACAGGAGCGTTGGGTGTGAAGACAACATCGCGGAAGTAGTTGCTGTTGTTGAAGGACTGAGTTGGGAAACTACTGGGAGTGGGGTTATACACTCCGTTGCTGCCATCAGCAACTGCACTCAGGTCGCCATTCGTCAAGGTGCTGGAAATTCCATTATTGGTAAGCACATAGTATTGGTTCGCATTCACCGAAACAATATAGGTCGTATTGGCTTGAATCGTCAGTGGGGTTGCTAAGGCTTGTTGTTGCCATCCAGAAGCAGTTTCATTCGTGAACGTCACACTACCCAGCAGTTGTCCAGTGCTTGACCAGATGCGTCCAACATGGGTTCCCGTCTCACTCGAAGCTTTGTAGTACCGGATGGAATTGATCGTCCCGGTCTTGGTACTCCTAAACTCCATGCCTAACTCGTAGTCTCCAGCGCTCCCAGTGCCATCGGTCGCGTTTACGGTGACGGGAGTTTGAGTCGTGAACAGGGATTGGGTTTGAGCGACCGCTGTGATGGTGCTAGATGCAGGACTGAGGACGTTCTCGCTACTGCCTAACGCATCGGTGTAAATTGCATTGACCCGCACCTGATTACCAACATAGCTACTATCTAACGCCAAGCTGGAACTGGTGGCACCCGTAATCGTGTTCCAAGTCGTGCCATTGGCGCTCTGTTGCCATTGGTAGTTCACTGTTACACCTGTTAAACCGTCAACATCCGCTGCTGTAGCAATCAGGGTACTTCCTTGAACAGTCGTGCCGCTAATCGCTACCGTTCCTCCGTCATTCACATTGGTAACGGCGGTACTCACTGGGCTGGTAAGAGCTTCACTACTGCCTAAAGCATCAATGTAAGTGGCAGTTGCACGAACTTGGTTGCTGACTTGTGGCTGTCTTAGGGTAAAGGTTTGGTTGGTGGCTCCGGTAATATTTGTCCAAGTGGTGCCATTACTACTTTGTTGCCACTGATAGGCAATGGTGACTCCGCTTAATCCATCGGCATCGCTGGCGTTAGCGGTTAAAACCAGGTTTTGGGTTGCAATCCCGGTAACATTCAAACTACCAGGAGTATTATTGACAGGAGCATTGGGTGTAAAGACAACATCGCGGAAGTAGTTGCTGTTGTTGAAGGACTGAATTGGGAAACTACTGGGGTTGAGGTTATACACTCCATTGCTGCCATCAGCAACTGCACTCAAGTCTCCATTCGTCAAAGTTGTAGCGATGCCGTTATTGGTGGCACCATAGTATTGATTTGCATTCACTGAGACGATGTAGGTCGTATTAGCCTGAATCACCAGTGGGGTCGCTAAGGCTTGTTGTTGCCAATCTGAGCTAGTCTCGTTAGTGAAGGTTGTGCTGGCTAGCAGTTGTCCGGTGCTTGACCAGATTCGACCAACATGAGTACCGATTTCACTTGATGCTCTGTAGTAGCGGATGGCATCAATTTGACCTGCTCTAGCAGTTTGGAACTCCATGCCGAGTTCGTAATCTCCCGCGCTTCCAGCACCATCCGTCAAATTGAGGAGAGCGGGTGTTGCTGTAGTAGTAAACAAAGTCTGCATATGTTAAACCCTATATGACTTTCAAATACAAATAATTTCTTGTAAAGATGCGTACCGTTAAACCCTTCATCTTTCTAGAAAACCATAAAAAAAAGCCACTAGTGACAGTCTCAGTAATAATTCATATTTGCTTTACCCCATAGTGATTTTGTTTACAAAAACTTTAACTCCTAAGAAACACACTCCGGGAGAGCAGGTTTAGCAACGAGGTCAAATCCAAGCGCCATCGCCTTTTTCTTG
>NZ_PVWG01000055.1:0-25826 GCF_003003695.1 Phormidesmis priestleyi ULC007 | reverse complement strand
CTCATACTCACCCCTCTTGGTTGCATCACTGAGGTAATATCATGATTGAATGATTAAATCAAGTAGAGGTCGCACCCCTTTGAAAGTAGAAACAGAGCGGAGTGGAATGGCAGGTCAATTGCTAGTCGATAGCCTCAGAACTGCCCTAGCGATTCACCTATTACGGAAGTATTGCACCACGCACCCCAAACTCTCTAGTGATTCAAACGGGTTGTCTCAATCTAGTTTGAAACAAGTGATTGAGTATATCCATCAGGATTTGAGATTAGTGCAGTTAAGCGCGATCGCTCAGATCAGTTCCTATCATCAGAGAAATGGGTAGAAACCCCGTCCTTTAGCAGAGCGAAGGACGGCTTTACGAGGGTGCGACCTCTACCTGATACTAAAGTGGCTCAAGCCTCCTGCTGATAAGGTTTTTGAACGATTTCACAGTAGTCTTTTTGATTATTCATTGATCAATTTTACAGGCACTCAAAACCCTTATGGAGCAAAAGGTAATCGGTTTTTTCCAATGTATCGGATGGAGGTCGCACCCCTTGTACCTGGCTGCGACTGCGCCGAATCCCAGTCAACGCCTCGATCTTCGCCGCTGCTTGTGCCAAGCTTTGAGGAGGATGTGCCCTGAATTGGGCTTCCAATGTGGCTTGGTGCGGCTTCAACTCACTTTGGGGTTGATAAAAGGTCAACACTTTCAGTCCAGCAATGCCCCCGGCTTGGTAGTCTTTGAGGTAACTCCGTAGGGTGTTCTGACTCACCTGTACCAGTTGAGCCATTTCCCAGTGGGGTAAGCCTTGACTCTTCAAATCCAACGCTTCCATTTTGCCCTGGACTCGCGGATGGGGGGGATGGAACCGTTCATAGGGCAGGGCTGCAATCTCGACTTCGCTGAATGAGATCTCAATCAAGGGAACCTCCCCTATTCTTTTACGGTGTTTCTCATCAAGGATACCCAAAAAAACGAAGTCTGTGCCCCTACAGAGTATAGACCTTCAGAACTTGCTGATAGAACAGAAGTCAAATGTTTTTGAAGCTCTCCGTAAGCTTCTCGAGCATTTCGCGATAGATAAATTCCCCCTTTCTTGAAATACCAATCACGAAAAGCAAGAGCAAGGTTTTGCAGATCTGTGTAGCTGAGATCTCGATTATGAGGCCATAGCGGTAGAGTGCCCGATTTTTCCCACAGCTCTGAATAAACCTCAATTCTGCGTGTACGCAAGTCAGTATCAACGGCACTCGTAAAAGCAAGCGTAGATTTATTCAACTTCTCAATGGTTTTAAGAAGGGCACCATGTTCTGCCTCTAAACGCTTCAAAGACGAGCCATATCCTGCTTCGGTGCGTTCAAGTATCGAACTGTATTCAGCTTCTGCTCGCTTTAAGGTGCTTTCAAATCGTTTCATGGCAGCTTCCGCACTTTTTTCTGCAATCAATCTCCCTAAAAATGCGATAGCTGCCAAAACAACTGCTGCTCCACCTAGTGCGGAAAGTAGGTCTGTCCAAACCATAAAAATAACCTCACTCGGTGACACCTAATTGAAGCGAATTCAGCCGTGCTTGAGTGTGTCAAAATCTTGCGAGTGACTTATTTGTTGCATCGGCTGCAATGAGTAGTTAAATTGCAGTTAGAGTAATTGTAGTAGATAGTACAAGTGTAGTTTTTACTGCAATTTAACTACTATTTATGCCGTTTGAACGCCTGCCAAACCGGATAACTCCCCCGCACATAGGAATTATGCCGTTTGCAAACCGGATAATTCCCGTTTTTCTAGAATTTATACTGAATTCACGCCGTATAACTCCCCGACTTTGAGTAATTATACGGAACGGAACTCGGATTTTTCGGCTTCAAGGTAGAGAAAAGTGAACTTTCTCGTTCTCGCTGAATTAGACATTACGCTGAATCGATCGAACTCCTGCCATCGCACGTTAGAACACTTGAGCGACAAAACTGAAAAGATTATTTCTCGACCAACCGTAGCGCGTGACCATCTGGATCACGGACTAAAAATCCCTTTTTGAATCCGAGGGTCGGATTGGGAATCACTACAACTTGAGACGAGATGGCAGTCGCTTGCTTGAGGCGTAACTGTTGGACAACTGCTGCCACATTTTTGACTACCAGGGTCGTTTGCCAGTGAAGTAGATCATTCGATCGGGCATCTTGTGGGATCGATCGCCCATCTCGTGGTTCCAAATATTCCAGAAACTCAATTCCGGCTCCAGTCGGGGAGCGTAAGCCGCTAATGTGTAATCGTGCGCCTTGTACATTGTTGAGATGGGCTTGCTCAGTGCCGTAGTTCATGCTTTCACCGACCAACTTTAGACCCAGCAGATCGCGGTAAAACTTGAGGCTAGTGGCTGTATTAGAAACCACGATCGCAGTGTGATCAATGCCCAAAAATAACTGTTTCGTGGGCGCTTGCCATCTTGGATCGCCTTTTCCGGGTGGGAAGTAGATAATCTCCAAATTATGACCATCGGGGTCTTTGAAGTAAAATGCGCGAATGCCTGCGGCAGGCTTGTTAGAATCGGGAATGCGCTGTGGAGCCGTTGAAGCGTGTTGCACTTTGAATTGGCGCAAGTGTTGATAAGCTGCGTCCATATCGGTGACAACAATGGCAATGTGTTGAAACCAGCGATCGTGGCTGCGTGAGTCAATCGGAATCGGTCGCCCTTTGGGTGTGAGATACTCTGTGAGTTCGATCGATTCAGCGCCTAGCTGCATTCGCACCACGCGCAACCGAACGCCAAACAAGCCTTGCAGTTGTTCGTAGGCTTCCCCTAGTACTTCGACATCTGACATTTTTTTGAACGACAGTACATTGCTATAAAATGCAACTGCCTGATCCATGTCGGAAACTGTCATCCCGATCGACTCAACGGCAACCACCGCATTCTGAACGGTCTGAGTTTGCGCGATTTGAATCGTAGGAGTTGAATGTAGTTGAAGCTGTGAATTAGCCTGAAGCTGATGGGTCGCGACGATCGTCGCGAAGATCAACACAGACAGCAGCGATCGTTGTAGCAGTTTTCTGAAAGTCGTCATAGCATCACGGTATTGCTTAGTTCAATCGATCGATCAGATGGTCTGCTACTCGTAAGGCGTTAGCGATAATCGTCAAGGTTGGATTCACCGCAGCACTCGACCGAAAGAAACTACCATCCACCACATAGAGATTGTCTACGTCGTGAGTCCGGCAGTTGAGATCTAAAACAGAGGTAGTTGAATCATCGCCAAAGCGACACGTTCCGCACTGATGGGCGACTCCTTGAATCGGCAACTTTTTCTTGAAGTAGAACGAACAGGGAATAATTCGGTCACCACAGCCGATCGCTTTCATGGTCTCGATCCAGCGATGCAACAAGCGATCGTAGGCGGCAGTGTTGTTCTCGGTGTAGTGGAGATGAATCGTATCGTTTTTCACCTGCACACGATTGTTAGGATCGGGCAAATCTTCTGCGGTCAGCCACCAATCGACGGAGTGACTCGCCAATGCCTCAAATACGTGTCTGTCTTGGAAGGAAATTCCTGCGATCGAGGGCGATTCCATTGCAATCATGTCAGCATTCACCTTGCCCAATAGCTGCACATGTCCCATCGGGTAATCAAATCCTTCTTCGCCCCAATAGAAATCATTGATGCCCATTGTTTTTTGAAACACGGTTGGGTTCGCTTTGCGACTGACTCCAATAATTGCACCGTTTTGGTGTTTCATGAAATTGCGCCCTACTTGATCAGAGCTATTGGCTAAACCTTGGGGATGCTGTTCATTGGCAGAGCGCAACAACAACGCTGCCGAGTTAATGGCTCCACAGGCAACGATGACAATATCTCCAGAAAATTGACGCACCGTTCCATTGATCTCTACGGATACAGCAGTTACTTCTCGACCTGATGGACTGGTGTGCAATCGCAGCGCTTTTGCTTCAGTCATCAGCGTTAAATTGTTGAACTTCTCTGCCGGACGGATACAGTTAATATCGGCATCGGCTTTGGCATCAACGAGGCAGGGAAAGCCATCGCAGGTATCACACTGAATGCAGGCACTCAAACGACGATTGACTTGATTGAGTTTGATCGAGAGCGGCAAGTAGAACGGGTGCAAGCCTTTGTTCTGTAGAGACTGGTGAAGTTCCTCAATGCGCGGTTCATGCTCGATCGCTGCAAAAGGATACTCTACATCTGCTGTAGGTTCAGTAGGATCAAGTCCTCGCTGCCCGTGAACATCGTACAGTTTTTCGGCTTGGATGTAGTACGGCTCAAAGTCACGATATTTAAGCTGCCATTCGGGTGAAATGCCGCCTTTGTGGGTAACTTGATCAAAATCTTGCTCTCGCCAGCGAAACAGCGCCCCGCCATACACTTTGGTATTTCCACCCACAAAGTAACCAATACCAGGATGAATCTCACGCTCGTCTTTGTCTCGCCACACTTCTTTTGTGTGATAACGGTCTTTTTGAACTACCTGAACTGTATCCCAGTTAGCTTTCTCTCTCCGTAGAAAGGAGCCTCGCTCTAGCACCAGGATTTTCTTGCCCGTGGGAGCTAGACGATGCGTGATCGTTCCACCGCCTGCACCTGTGCCAATAATAATGATGTCGTAATGCTCAGACATAACGTTCTCCTAATGAATAGATGACTGTTACAGATGCGGCAACTGGTCGCTTAATGTGGGTTGTCCATTGTTCCTGCCTTGTCGATAACCGCAGCGAAAAATACAGCGCTTGTGGGTATGATGATTCAATTTGGCACAATGCACAGATGCTAGACCTTTGAAGCGCACATAGAGTTCAGCCGCCAGCAGCATACCCAACAAAGGAGCCGTGAAATAGACCCAAATCGCTGTCCAGTTTTGCGCTGCAATGGCGGAGGCTAACGTGCGAGCGGGATTCATACTCATCCCGGATAAGGGAGCTTCTAGGGTGATGTAAGTGGCGACTAAAATCCCTGAAAATATTCCTGTAAATCGCGATAATTTTGCATGATTTGTGACCACTAAAATCATCGTCATCAAGCCAAACGAAATCAGTAGCTCTGCGAGAAAGGCAACGCCAGCACCCCCTGAACCAGGAACGGTGACAATATAGTTCACGGTAGAATCTGCAAGTAAGCTTTTTGCTTGAGAAAACATCGCGTCTTTTAAAACTCTTGCCGCAATCAACACACCTAACAATCCACCAACACATTGCGCCACAATGTAAAAGAACACATCTAATCGATGAACTTTGCCAAGCCGGAAGAACGTGAACGTTACACATGGATTAAGATGTGCGCCTGATTGTTTGCCCCAAGGTGAATAGATAATCGCGATCGCAATTAATCCCATTGATATGCCAATAATGAATCGACGCAGCAATGGTTCAGCGATGGCTTGTCGAATTGGTGAAGTGGGATGTTGGATCAGAGCAGTGATCACGCTGGCAGAAAACATAAATATTCCTAAACAGGCTGCTTCCATCAAATATTCGGGATAGTGGCGACGAAGCGTTTGCATTACTTGTCATCCTTTAAGTCAATGTGTAATTCACCGTCTAGATTGATCACTTTCCAAGAGGTTTGTTCACCATCCTGCCAAAACCGTAGAGTGACCTTTGCATCACCCACCGCCAGATTTTTCAGGGTTAAGTCAGGCAACCATTTTGGTAAAACAGGCTGCACTTGTAATCGTTGATTAGGAGCATCGGTTTCCAGTCCTAGCAGGGTGCGAATCTTGTTACCACTACTGCTCTTGATAGTTCCAGAGCAGCCCGCCATCGACAAAAAAGGTGCTGCCCGTGATGTAATCAGCATCCGCAGAGGCGAGAAATGCAACGAGCGAAGCAACATCTTGAGGTTGACCCAAACGACCCAAAGGAATGTTGTTCAGTAGCGCTCCAAGTTTTTCTGAATCATTCAGTAGTTTGGTGTTGATTGGGGTTTCGATTGCTCCCGGTGCCACATTGTTGATCGTAATGCCCAATGCTCCCAACTCAACCGCAAGATTGCGAGTCAACATCTTCATGCCACCTTTGCTGACACAATATGCCGCAAAATTTGGGAAAGGCAAATCCTCATGTACCGAACTGATGTTGACAATTTTGCCAGGTCTTTTCGTAGCAATCAGGTGTTGCACAAAAGCTTGTGTTGCAAAGAAAACACCCTTCAGGTTGACGTTGAGAACAGCATCATAATCTGCTTCCGTAACGTCCCAAAAAGGAGCGTGTTTTTCAATTCCAGCATTGTTGACCAAAACATCTAGCTTGCCAAAGTGGTTAATGCTTTCTGCAATTAGTTGACGCACCTCAGTCACGCTACCCAGATCTGCTTGAATGGTATGACCCTGGGCGTTCAGACACTTTGCCATGTGACAGTTGCCCCCGGTTCCTTCGGAGTTGCGCTCTGCGCTAAACGCTTGAACTTTTGCCAGCGTTTCCTCAGCCCCTTCTGGGTGAGAACGATAGTTAATGACCACATCTGCTCCAGCTTGAGCAAGCCTTAAAACAATGCTTTGCCCGATCCCTTGACTACTTCCTGTTACAAGTGCAACTTTGCCTTCAAGATTCATAACGACTCTCCTAGAAAATAGAGCTGTTTTTACGTGATTAACTGCTTAACTTAGCAGCACCAAACGTGGCATTAAACTTGCGACACCAAATTGCAGCCGACTGATAATTGGCTACATTAATGCTGTCAGGAATGGCGTACTGTTGACCACCGCTGAACTTTTGGAGCGGAGCTAAAACGACGTAATCCCCGGCTTTGAGCGAATAAGAAGGGGGTTTTGCTGAACCCAGAATGTTGGGCGATCGATGCAAAATCACCACTAAGTCTGGCCCTTGATTAGAAGTTTTAAACGACTGATCCAGCTTGAGAAATGTGTGACCTGCTTGAGTTACAATTTGAACCATTCCTTGTGTGTCATGCTCCCCCGCCTTTAAAGTACCAGCCCTTACGATCGTTGCCGCTCTACCAGGTTGAGATGCAGATTGAGCTGGTGTGGAATTAGGGCTAGAAGATATACTTTCAGCAGCTTGATTACTAGCATTGCTACAACCCACGATAACCAGAGCCATCAAACTCGCCGTAACCCAGTGTTTAATCATCAATCAATGTCCTTTGATGCAGTGTTAGAAGATGCTTCAGCCTATTGTGTCCTGTAGGTTGCGCTGAAAGATGATTGAACTTTAAGAAAATTGGTGTAGAAAGCTGATAGGTAACTGAACCACAACTCATCGCTTTCTCAACCAACTCTCATTTAGAAAAATGATTTTTTGCTAAGTGCTAGTGAAGATTTTCCTGAGATGGAGTTTTTCTAACTCCAACGGGTCTGTTGTATGGGGTTAGCACAGTCCAAACTTGTATTTAAGGTTGCCTCTATCTTCGCCCACAAGAAGGCTTGAGTCGTTGCAAACTAATAGCATGAAACATCACGATGATGTAGAGCCTGCTCACTCAAGTCATTAGAAGGAATATCCATGAAACGCTTTATTTATGGCGGCATATCCGCGCTTGTATTGGCAACCACCGCGATCACGCCAGGATTGACAGCCCCGGCTCCCGATTTTCGAGCCATCGCGCTCAATCAAATGCAGTTCAATTTCACCGCTCCCTTTATTAGCAGTTCGGGTCTACTAGGTGATCATCATGTGATTCGAGTCATGGTTGTTGGGATGTCTTTGGAAGACTTGATGATCAGAATTCCATCTGGAATGTCAAAGTACGGGCAGGTCAAGGTGACTGACGAATCGGGTAAAGAAGTTCCAGCAAAAATTACTGCAACTAAAGATCAAGTCGCGATCGCGTTTAGTCAGCCTGTCGAACCGGGTCATATTCTCGAAGTCGATATTCCAGGCATTCAGACCTATGCGGAAGCAGGCAATATCTTACTGTATGGGATTACTGCAAAGCGGGTAGGCATTAGTGGTCAAATTCCAGTGGGAACCGCCAGAATTCAAGTTCCTGACAGAAGTTAAGGATTGATTGGAGACGTTGTTCTCTTGGAAGGGCAAGCCTACAGTTTGCCCTATTTTTGTGGATGAACATTTTTGTAATTTTGAATGAACGTTGCCAGCGTGGGTGAAAGTTTAAAGGAAGCTCTGCTTTTTTGAAACAGCGATCGACGATAAAGCGAATCTAATATGTCTAGCAAATCCTGACGACTGATGACAGACTCTAGATCAGCTTGCAGGTCTGACAGCGATACCCAATCCCCAATTATTGCTAGATGAACCATCACAATCTGCTCTGGCTCAGAGGCTCGATCGAACTGCTGACCTAATAGATCTCGAATCTCCTGAAATAGCAACTGTTCGGGTGATCCATCGCTCAGGTAATCAGAAATGCTGCCGTCAAAGTAGTCTACAACTCTAGCAGCCACCATCTTCAGAATCAGTGGATTTCCACCATAGTAGTCTGTGATGCGATGCCAATCTGCTTGTATGGGTGCAAACGTTCCCTGCTGTTGTAATAGCTGCTGGCTCTCTGAGGCACTCAAGCCCTGAAGTCGAACAAATTGAACCTGCCGACCTTCTAATCGTCTGAATTCTCTTGGTTTTTCCTGACTGGTTAAAACCATGCAACTCCGGTGGGGAGACTCGGCGATCGAGCGAAACAACTCCCGATAAGGTTCGTACCCCTCGCGGTAATATCCGGCTAGTGGACGGTTACTTAAAATTGACTCAATTCCATCTAATACCAACAAACAACGATGCTGCTGTAAGTGCTTGAGTAGAGAGGTGATGAGCTCTTCTACACTGGTCGGGAGGGGAGCAGGCGATCGCTCCACAAGAGAGTGCAGCAGACTTGTTAGCATTGCTGCGATCGTGGGAGCATGATGCAGAGATTTCCAGACCACATACTCAAATTCTTGTTGCTCAGCAGTGAATTCTTGTACCAACGCTGTCTTGCCAATTCCTGCGACTCCTAGCACACTAACGAGTCGGCAGCGTTCCACCAAAATTTGGCGCTGAAGCTGAGATTTCTCCTCAGTGCGCCCACAGAAATGGCTTGCTGTGTCCCTCCCCGCTACATCACTATGAAGCTGTTTTGCAGGATGTTCTAGCACTTCGACGATCGCTCTAGCACCCGATAAACTCGCATGGGCATAGTCTCCCACTTCTAAGAGTAGCTGCAATGCTGCAAAGACTTGGCAGATCGAGCGCTTATCAACTCCTTGCTGACAGCGCAGCAGTTTTCTCACGGTCATAGGATGAATCCCATCAGGTTCTGCAAGCTGGACGCGCTCGGCGATCGCTCTAGGACTTTGGCGGACTCTCGTTTGGGCTTCTAATTGTTGGATGCTTTTCTGTAGCTTTTGCAGCCCGATCGAGGTCAAAACAAAACCGCGATAGCGTTTGGAATTTCGTAGAGCCTGTACCATAGGAGCCACCGATTGCGACTAATTTAATCGCCATCGTGACAAAAAAGCACTTTCAAAGTAAGGCTTTCAAGGCACAGAGGTTGCCGATTTCGGCACGGCTCCGGATTCTTTGCTATCTGCGCCAATTGCGACGGTTGCGCCAGGTCAATTCGCACAGGGTTCCGTGGGGATGGTTGGGGCGACGGGAAAAGTGACCCCGCAAGTCACGGGCGATCATTTTCGCTTGCAGAGTTCCTTGTCCTTCGCGAAGTTGCTTAGAGGGGTCGATACCCGGTCCATTATCAATCACCCGCAGCACATGATACCCTACCTCTACTGCACACACCACATCGAGACGGGTCGCACCACTAGCATGTTTGCCGACATTGAATAGGGCTTCATGCAGAAACAAACACAGCCCCCTCTTTTGTGCCAGAGTATATTGTCTGAATTTTAGGGGTTCAAAATTGGGCGGCACAAAGGTCTGGAGCGTGTCGAAGCCTGGAAGCTGCTCTGCTCGTGTGTGGTTATAGACCTGATAGAGCAGATCACCAATCGGGTCTCTGAGATCAAGCACCAAATCGCCGCGCAGATAAAGTCGAGTGTATTCGGTAGAAACTTCTTGGCGCATGTATTCAAAAATCCGCCGTAATTCCTCGTTGAGTAACCATAGTTGTCGTTCTAGACGTGGAGATGAAAATTCCGTTTCCTCTAAACTTCTTAAAATCACTGCTAGATATTGCAGTGGACCATTATGTACTGCTTCATAAGTGCGTTCGATCGCGAGTCGTCGATGTTCTAGCTCAAATCGTAAGTTTCGATCAAAAAATGAGGCACTTAGCCCACAGCCACAAAGCGCCAGCATGGTTGGCACGATCGGCACCCACCAGCCCATAGCCTGAAGCAGCATCTGGCAACTCACGATCAGAAATAGGCTGGCGATCGTCAGACTCAACAAACCTTTCCAAGGCGATTGAAGAATCACACCCAGCGCCACGCCCAGGCATCCCCAAGCCCCGATCCAAACATACTCGCCGATATCAGCCCAGACTCGGATCAACGGATGCCTTTTCTGAACCGCGTCAATGATTTGATGCACTGTATAGGCATGGGCTTCTACTCCATAGATCAATTGATTGGCAGGCATCGAAAACTGCGACGATCGCGAATTCAGTGTCTCTTGAAGGGCAGATGTGAAAAAGACATCTTTGATGCTGGAAGCAGTCATACCAATGATCACCACATGATCTGCAATCCAGTCTAAAGCGACATTGTTCTGCAAAACATCTCTGAGGGATAGCGATCGCACCATTTTTTGAGTGCCGCAAAAGTTGAGAATCAACTGATTTCCACTGGCATCAGCGCGAATATATCCACCCGAATTAGGCTGAAAGCGAGGGAGTTGAGTCGAGCCAAATTGCAGCGCACTCGCCCGATTCCCCGGTTTGAAGTTGATTCCGTGGGCTGCTAGATGGGTCTGAGCTAATCGCAGCGCTAACGAATATTTAATCTCACCATTCTGGGCTGAACTTACCAAAATCGATCGCCGCAGTCTACCATCTGCATCGACGATCGCATCCGCAAACCCAACTCGTTCAGGTGGTAAATCAGGGGGCGGTTCAACATTCCAGGCGGGTCTTGTGTTTAGTACAAGCTCGGTGCCAATCAAGTTAGGAATCGATCGCAGTGCTTGCATCAAAGCAGCGTGTCCTGGCTCTACGGGCACATCTCGAAATAGATCTAGACCAATTACACTAGGATGATACTTTTGCAGGCGGTTTAGAACTGCTGCGAGATCACGATCGGGCACTGGGTAGCCACCCACAAGACTCAAATCCGCTTCATCAATGCCCACGACCACAACCGATGAATCTCCCGACTCAGATAGACAGGTGCGTGAGAAGGAATCAAACGCCATCCACTCCTGAACTTGCAGCAACCCACTCAAGCGAATCAGCATGACCAGTCCCAGAATAACCGCACCAGGCAGCACGATTTCGCGTAATATTTTCGTGCGCTGCTCAACATCTCGCCAGAAATTAATTGTCACAACTTGCCTTGGAGATCACTCGGTGGATTGTATCCCGTTGGCGAGATTAAAAGAGCAAGATTTATCAGCTAATCAACCCCGCCTTTCTAGCAGCTAATTCAATCTGAACTCGGACATCTCGATCGGGATCATCTGGAATTCCAAGCGCATCCTGAATCCGAATCCAATAATTTCGCAGTGTCCGTTCTGCGATTCCCATCCTTTCACGGATTGCCCGATCGGATAGCCCATACTGAAACTTTAGGGTCAGCACCTCTAGCCATTTGCGATCAAATTCTGGGCGCGATCGCACCTCTAGCGGCAACGCGATCGAGCCTCGTAGGGAAAGATCAACGAGCTTTAACATCTCTCGAATCGGGCGAGACTTATCCATCGCTGCAAATCCTCCTTCGTAGAGGTTAATCAAGGGGGTTAGCCTGACGAGAGGCTTAATGTTGGTACTCACGACCAGAATGTTGGGCTTGAGATCGATATGATTTTGCATCAAAGATTCCAACCATTGAATTCCGACTTCAGGATTTGCAGTGGAATAAGCATGATCTGGCAAACTCAAGTCGATCACAATCAGGTCAGGGTGAAATTGCTCTATCAGGTGGTGAGCAGTGTGCCGATCTTGAGCCGTTAAGATTTCAACGTCAGGATATTGCCGTTTGAGTGCTGGAACAGTTCCCTCTAAAATTGCCTCATGGTCATCTACAACTAAGAACCGCTGGCGTTGACGGGATGAAGGGTTCATAAAGGCATCATTGAATGTGTCACCGATCAAGCACAACCCTACTTAATCCTCAGATCACCGCGATCGTAGCATTGACCGTACAGCACTTACTCATCATTAGCTCAGTATTGACGCTTGAAGCCTGTCTAAGGGAAAAGTTGACGGTGAAGTTAAGCATCGACTTAACTCTTCGAGTATTCTCAAGCCAGCGCGCTTTATAAAAGCCATCACAATGCTTCCTGATTCAACATTCGTATAAGTTTGCACTTAATTTTGCAGCTATCTTCGTCCACTCAGTGCGTTTGAGCGAGAATACTGATCTCTAGAGTTTGGCTCAATACACAAATAGAATTTCACATTCATGGATGAATCAACTCTACCCACCGTCATTCTCGGTGCTGGCTTCACGGGCTTATTTGCAGCATTGCACCTCTGTCATCGTCGCTATCCCCGTCCCATTGTTCTCATTGATCAAGCAGAGCGGTTTGTGTTCAAGCCACTGTTGTATGAACTCCTGAGCGGGGAGATGACTGATACCCAAGTGCAGCCCCGTTACGCCGAGCTGTTTGAATGCGACAGTGTGACGTTTGTGCAGGATCAAGTGCAGGCGATCGACCTGCGGCAACGTCGAGTCAATCTGACTTCAGGATTGCACTACGATTATGGCAACCTGTTGTTAGGACTGGGCAGCGTCACAAACTTTTTCGACATCCAAGGGGCAGAAAAGTTTGCGTTTCCCTTTCGCACCGGGGAGGATACGATCGCGCTGAGGCGGCACCTGCGAGAATGTCTTCAGTGTGCGAGTCAAGCCAAGGATGCAAATAAGCGACAAACATTTCTGACCGTGGCTATTGTTGGAGCGGGGCCTTCTGGAATAGAAATGGCAGCAACGTTAGCAGACTTGTTGCCGCAGTGGTATACCCGACTGGGAGGCGACCTGCAAGAGATCCGAATTGTTGTCTTCAATCGCAGTCAAGAGATTCTCAAAGGCGACCTCAACGGTGATTTGCGAGAAATTGCCCATCGAGCGCTACAAACTCGCAGCACTTTAGTAGAGGTAGTGTCAAACGCATTGGTGAAAGTCATTTCTGAAAACTCCGTCGAATACGAGCAAGCACAGCAGACAAAAGTGCTTCAAACAAACACCATCATTTGGACAGCAGGAACCGGGCTGCATCCTTTAATTGAGAGTCTACAGATCGCTCCAGAGATGCGCGATCGCGCAGGTCGTCTTCGGGTCGCTTCTACAATGCAGCTACCAGAATTTCCAGAAGTCTTTGTCGGAGGAGATTGTGCCGTTTTAGAAAAACCGTTGCCTGCCACTGCTCAAGTTGCTTATCAGCAGGGAGCGATGATTGCTCAAAACCTGCACGCGATCGCTCAAGGACAATCCCCCAAGCCTGTAACAGTTGCACTGCGGGGCACTCTCCTAAAGTTAGGATTGGGTGAAGGCGTGGCAAATTTGTTCGATCGCGTCCCGATCACGGGACGAGCCGGACACTTAGTTCGTCAAGGCACTTATCTAGAACTTCTCCCAGTCTATGTTCACAATTTCAAAGCTACGGTTGGCTGGTTAACCGACGAACTGTTTCAGCGTCACGGTCGAGTCACACCCAAGCCTCGTCAATCAGTACTTCAGCGTATCGGAGATGCTGCTGCCGTTATGGTCGTGATTAGCAGCGGACTACTGTTTTGGCGGGCGGCTCAACCCACGAGTTTTAATCAAACCTTGCGATCAACCCATCTGCCAGCGTTGCTCGATCAACTTCAGCAAAAATAAATCTAATCTTTTGTTAGGAAACCCCAGATGCTTCTAGACACAGACAATCGTTCTAGCTTGCGAAGTCAACGCAGCATGGTTAGGCAGTCGATCGCCACTATGCGCGTACTGCTCGGACTCTTTTTTATTCTTTCTGGCATTGCCAACTACCTCTACTTTAATGCTCCCGGTGGCTTTTTTGAAACGGTCACTCAGCTTAAATTAAAGCTATGGGGTTGGGGATTTGAGGGAATCGGTCCCATGCCTGCCATTCTTGCCTATCCCTACGCCTACCTGCTGCCTGCAACCGAAATGATTGTGGGGACACTGTTTGTAATCAATCGTTGGGTACGCTGGGCAGGTATCATCATGATGCTGATGCTGTTGAGCTTTATTCTAGCGTTTGGCTTAATTGGGTCAAATGGCTTGCTGCCTAACAATCAGGGCAACTGGGATAAGAATGTCTTCATGCTTCTGGGTGCTTGGATCTGTGCTGCCTATGACCACTACCTAGTGACGCGCAAAGAGCAATCAAACGGTTTCTAGCAGTAATGGTTATCGGTGAGACAGTTCTTTGGAGCGATCGATGAGAGGATATAATCAAGGACTTTCAAAGGCGGCACTAGGTTCTGCTGATGTAATCTATTTTTGATCGTGATATACAGATGAGTACGACTAGAATATTCAACAGTTCTAAATTTTTTCAGCCGACCGATGGGGAAGCTATTCGATCGGTCGTTACAGAATCTGAGAATGCTGTTGTGGTTGCCTGGTATATCAAACCGGGACAAGAAATCGCCGCGCACATCCATCCCAATGGGCAAGACACCTGGACTATTTTGAGGGGAAGGGAGAGTATTATCTAGACAAAGCAGGCACTACAAAGTCGATCGTTGCTGGGGATGTAGTCATTGCTCATACTGGCTGTGTGCATGGAGTGCTGAATAATAGTGATGAGCCATTAGTTTTTATTTCAGTCGTGTCGCCCGCCGATGCTGGGTATCAACTTGTCTCAGAAGATTCTTTTGTCCTGCATCCGTAAGAACTTAAGTCAATAGACTACAGGTTGACTAACACTTTATTTTTCGTCGTCCTTCCCAAGCTCATTGAGCCAATCGTCTAAGGGGTAGTCGGGCGCTAAAGATTGTTCCCTTAGTTTCAGAAGACTCTATGAGAAGTTCGCCGTTGTGAGCTTCTAAAATTCGCTTCACGATCGCTAAACCCAGTCCTGTTCCTTCCGCTTTCGTTGAGTAGAAGGGCAGAGTTAATTGAGGCAAAACATCACCAGGAATCGGTGCCCCGCCATTATGAACTGAGATACAAATCTGTTCCGCCGAAATTTGCACTACAGACCATCGGACGATTTCTCCTACCCCAACAGCTTCACACGCATTGCGAATCAGGTTGATAAACACTTGTTTTAACTTGTCTGAATCAGCCAAAATTAGAGCAGGTGAATGCAAAGGCAAGTATTCGATCGCACGTCCTTGCGCTTCGGGCATCGATCGTAACGGGACTAATAGCTTTTGAATAAATATATGAACATCGACCTCAGCAAGTTTTAAGTTTTGCGGTTTTGAATAAGACAAAATTTCTTGCAAAAGATTCGCTAACCGTTCAGCTTCATCTCTCGCTAAAGAGAGTCGATCTTGGGCAGGTTGAGGCAGATCTAGTCTTGTAAAATAGTTCAAACCCATTTGAACTGTAGTTAGGGGATTACGAATTTCATGGACAATCATTGCCGCAAATTCTCCGATCGCAGCGAGTCGTTCATGCTCAATCAGCTTTGCTTGAGCCGTATGTAATTCCTTTGTCCGTTTGGTTACTTCAGCTTCTAACAACTCATTAAATTGCTGCTGTTTCTGATAAAGGCGGTAGTTATCGATCGCCGTTGCTGCACGTTCTGCAAAGAGTTCTACAGTGGAGATGGTCTCTGCATCGTAGTGCTGTGGTTGCATACTAAATGAGCAAATAGTGCCAATCACATCTCCCTGTGAAACCCGGAGTGGGACTCCCAAATAGCAGACATATCCTTCCATTCGGTTCGCTTCTTCTGGGCGATGTTTGATATCGTCAATGAAGAAAGGTTGCCCACTCCGAACGACTATTTCCGAAACGCTTTCGTGAACCAAGAAGCTATTTTCCGCGTCCTCTATATCTAGATTACTGGCAACGACTTGCCCCTTTGATTCCTCGTGAATCGTCACGATCGACCAGTCCGAATTTAACAACTGACTCACTCCGCAGGTGATTTCATGTAGATAGCCATTAAGGTCATGAGAGCGATAACTCAACGTGCTTAATGCTTTTAGGACGGCTTGCCATTGTTCAGCGCGTTGAATGTTTTGTCGATCCATCATGCTACTGCAAGTGTTCTCAAAATGGTTTCAGCAGAATCGTTTAATGAGCCTACAATAGCACCTCTTCTGCGTCCTTGATTCAAGTCAAGTTTGACAGATTCTTTAGATTCCCTTAAGCAGAAAAATTCAACAGCTTAGAGCTACAGCAATGGTTCAAGCAGGGTGAGCCTACGTTTCTCGCGGGTGATCACTCCGTCGCTTTCAAGTCGAGCTAATGTCCGAGACAAAGCTTCAGGACTGATGCTCAGGTCAGCGGCGACATGTTTGAGCGACTGTAGGACTACTGTGTTCTTCTTAGGCGGTATGATCAAGCGTAAATAGTGGAGAACTCGCTCTTGGGCTGAACGAATGCTGCGTAACTCGACCATTAGTTTTGTGGTGTGCAATCGATAAGACAACTGCATCATAAATGCGATCGCAAAATCAGGATTTTGCTGAACGGTACTCAAGAATGCCTGTTTGGGAAAGACCAAGACCTGAGTCGGTTCTTCTACAACGGCGCTGCAAGCATAGGAATCTAAGAAGAGAGCGACCTCAGCACAAATTTCACCAGCATGGACAGCATAATGACTAATTGACTGACCACTTTTTGTGTAGTTTAACAATCGAATCCGTCCAGACTTTACCGCATAGAGCGATCGTGGTTCTTCGTTGCGATGAAATAGAACTTGTCCAGTTGATAAGTGTTGATAGGTTGCGCCTCCTTGTAGAGTAGTGGGCAGTTGGTCAATCTCTGAGAAATTCATAGCTTTTGGGAAAGATGGCGATTGTGCCTTACTAGTTGAGTGATCCCTATTTCAAAAACGCCTCCAACAGAACACCACAGCGTCAGAATGGATAATCAGTCCATTAAAGTTAGTGCTTTTATCTAAGTACCGCGATCGATGCCCGAAGACGTTTGATCGAGTTCGTTTCTTGTGATTCACAATTTGCGTTTTAGGGGATGTACATAGGTTAAAACGCAGATCCAATCAACATTAATCGCGCAGAGTGTAGCCAACTCCGCGTATTGTATGGAGTAACCGAGGCTCCTGGTTCTCTTCTAACTTTAATCGCAAGTAGCGAATGTAGACTTCAATAATATTAGAATCGCCCATAAAGTCATATCCCCAGACGTTTTCGAGAATCTGATCGCGAGTAAACACTTGACGCGGATGCCTCAAAAGATACTCCAACAAGTCAAATTCTTTGGCGGTGAGGTCGATTGACCGAGTGCCCCGATAAACTTCGCGAGTTTTCCGATTCAGTCTTAACGTGTTGAACTGTAGAACCTCTTCATCGCCGTCTTGAACGCGACGCAGATGAGCGCGAATTCTGGCCAACAGTTCTTCAATGCTAAACGGTTTGACTACGTAATCATCGGCTCCGGCATCGAGTCCGGCGACACGATCGCTGACTTCATCTCGTGCCCTCAGCAAAATCACCGGAACTTTACTTCCCGTCGATCGCAGCCGCCGACACAGTTCTAAACCTGACAAACCTGGCAGCATCCAGTCTAAAATGGCCAGGTCGAGTGTCGCTTCGCGGGCAAGCGTTAGACCTGTCATACCGTCGTGTGCCACGCTCACGGTATAGCCTTCGCTGACCAGTTCCAGTTCAACAAACCGAGCGAGTTTCACTTCATCTTCAACTAATAAAATGTGAGCGCTCATGATCGGGTTCCGATTGCTGGAAGGATTAATGTAAACGTGCTGCCTTCGCCAGGATGAGAGTCTACAGTGATGGTACCACCCATTCGTTCTGCTATTGTTTTCGCGATCGCTAGTCCTAACCCAGTTCCCCCAGTCGAGCGCGCCCGCGAGGGATCGGTTCGATAAAACGGTTCAAAGACTAATTCTTGCTGTGATGAAGAAATGCCGCTTCCGTGATCGCGCACTTGAATGATGGCTGCATCACGGACTTGATTAAGCATAATGACGATCGTAGTATTGAGATCAGAGTGTTTTATTGCATTACTAATTAAATGATCTAAAACTTGCATTAAATAATCTCGATTCGTTTGCGCTCGTATTCGCACCGCCGATAATTCAGTTTCAATTTGACGATGCTCAAATTTTTTAGTCATGCTAACAATGTCACGAATAAAATCGTTTAGGATGATGACTTCACCAGAAATTGGCACATCAATACTTTCTGCACGAGCAAGATCGATCAGATCTTGCAAAATCATTGTCATCCGTTCTGCTTCCGCGATCGCCATTCCCAGTGTTTCTTTTTGAGCTTCGGTGAGCGTTTTACTTTGTTTTTGACTGCGTTGCAAATAGCCATAGACTAGACTCAGTGGCGATCGCAGTTCATGAGCAACTGCATTCGTAAACTGTCGCTGCTGCTCTTTAACTGATGCAAGTTGAGTCAAGATCTCGTTTCGGCGCTGTGCGAGTACTTTGATTTCGCTGGGTGCGGGATACAGATTGAGCGGGTAGGAATTCATGCTGTTGGTTGAGGACGTTACCCACTTATTCAGATGTCTCAGCGTTGAGAGTGATCGCCAGATGAGTGTGATTGTGGAAATCAGTAGCGCCCCGATCACCATCAAGCTAAGGGTTATTAACTGAGAAGACATCGTGAGAAACTTGAGGGTTGTCGCTCCGTCAAACGAACTCATCGAGAGCAGTGTTTGCACCTCCTGGCGACTCAGTATGATGAAACTTACGGCGGCGATCGCAAAGACCACAATGATACTGAGAATCAGCCGAAAGTGCAGTGAGTTGGCATCGAGGTGATTCCTTCTCCGTCTGAGACCTGTTTTTGAAGCTCTACTCAACCGACGCATGGAAATCATCTACTGTGGTGCATGTTACGTTCAAACCCATTCTAGAATGATGAACCAATAATAGTCAGAATGATAGACCAAGCTGAACACGTTCTGATTAATCAATGAGAATGGGCTGAGAATCAATACTCAACTTTGAGCCACTGCAAGTGCGTGAATTCGAGTCTGACGATCGAAAATTACTCGTGGCTTCAATAAGATTCTAAGCAATAACCACAGCGATCGCACTTCTCCAGGCGCGCATCGACTTCTCCACTGTCCTGGACGGCAAAACAGAAGTTCAATTAAACGGCGTTGCTGGCTTAAGTCCAACGCATCAAATGTCACTCGTAATGTAGGAAACTCGCCCTGTCGGTCAACGGCTGTTATGAAGGCTTGAATATATAAGCTTTCTTCCATTAACTCGATCGCGTTAGGCAGCGAATCAAGCTGATCTGGAAAGTCTTTTTGAGTGAGAACGATTTCTGCACCATCTTCTGAAATGACGGTTGTGATGCCCCAAAACTCGCGCTGACCGATTTGGATGCGAACGGTACGACGCAGTTGAAACCATTCATTTTGCGATGGACGCGGTGCATCAATCAAAATCAGCAAAGAAATGCTCAACATCAGTAAGTTATAAACACTCCAAAACAGACCTAAGCTGAGTCCTTTAAACTGTTCTGCCATGTCTAATGGAACGTTAGGATTCGCCATTCCGCTCATTGTATAGAATCCCAAATTCATCCACAAACTAAGCGCACTGGCACAAAACATCACGATTAACGGAAACGCCAATTGCCAATTGAATGTAAAGCGATCGCTGGTTGCCCCTTTTGGTGTCACATTAAATCCTTTAGAAAATGGATTCAACAACGTTTGTATGACAGTTAATGCTAAGGGAAAGCACAACACTAAAGAGTAAATATCTGCAAGCAGTGCAGACCGTGATCGATGATTGAGCCAAGACGTAGTGATGATCTGGACTAAATAGTAAGGAACAAAATAATACAACGCTTCAGCAGTCGTCGCACGAATTGGAATCACACCTAGAAATGCGTATGCTAGAGGAATCAGTAAAAAGCCAAGACGCGAAATACTAGTGAACCAATGCAGCAATCCTTCTAAATGCGCGAGTCGCTGAATCGGACGCAATCCACGAATCGTTAACGGATTCGCTTTGATAAAGAAAGCTTGCAGTGTTCCCTGTGCCCACCGAACTCGTTGAAGTGCCTGTGCTGCGATGCTTTCAGCCGCTAATCCTGCACTTAGTTTTTCATTCAAATAAACGAGTCGGTAGCCACTTGCTGCCAGTCGAATTCCGGTAAAGTAATCTTCGCTAAGGGATTCAGTGAAAAAATTGCCGATTTCTGCCAAGGTCGAGCGACGCACTACAAACGAAGTTCCTGAACAGATAACACCGCCTGCTGCATCGCGAAATGGCTGAATTTGGCGATAAAACACTTCTTCTTCGGGGGTGAGAATGTCTTCTAATCCTAAGTTGTAAGCGATCGGGTCAGGGTTATAAAACGTTTGCGGCGTTTGCACGAGGGCAACTTGCGAATCTTGAAAGAAGCCTACGGTGCGCGTAAGAAAATTTTTAGTCGGAATAAAGTCTGCGTCGAAAACCACAATCAATTCGCCATGAGTGTGAGCAATCGCATGATTTAAATTTCCCGCTTTTGCATGGCTATTATTAGGTCGAGTCACATATTCACACCCTAATTCTTCCGCTAACGCTTGCACCTTTGCTCTGCGGGTATCATCCAGTAGATAAATGCGTTTATGCAAGTAATGCAACGCCTGACAGCCAATGATCGTGCGCTTGAGAATAAAAGTCGGCTCGTTATAGGTCGGAATCATAATGTCAACGGTGGGTGTAAAGGTGCCGTTGAGAACGTTCGTTGCATGATGATCTGCTTCAGGTCGGCGATCGCGCACCCGCAACAAGAGCGAGAGTTGAATGATGCTGCCCGTTAACGTCAGCAGTTCTAGAAAAAACAACCCGATGCTAAACACCCCGTTCAAGGGCGTACTCAGATTTAGCGTGGTGAGCGATCGCCAAAGCAAATACCGAATCGTCAACACTAATAGAATTCCAACGACTAACGTTCGCGACCAAGGCTGAGGACGTGGCGATATTTTTGTAATCAGCACCACTCCGAGCAGCAATAATACTGCCCAAAACAGCAAATACTGCCCAATCATCATCGGCGCTTCAATCCACATCGGAGGGCTTTCCTGCAACAGATTAAGCTGCTGAAAAATAGTGCTGATTGCTCCCTGTCCAGCAAACCACGCTGCCGCGATCGCGCCCGACACGACCACAGTACTCAACATAATCAATGTGGCAACTTGAGGATATGCCATCCGTTTCCAACGAGAAATCGAGAAAACCTGTTTGAAGTGCTGTGAGATCATAAGTGAGACAACGCCAAGGTGAAGCATCTACAACCGACTGCTCTTAATTGAAGCAGTGCAAGCTTAAATTTCACTGAGAAATTCAGCAAAGTTGAGACGGCACGATTAGCTGAGAAACGGCTGAGTTTGAACTGAATATTTTATAGGAATAAATTCAGAAAACTCCTAGTTTCGATTTAGATTCTACTCAGCGATCGCTGGGAAGCTGTAATCATCGAAACCACTCAGGAGTCACCCCGATGAAACTTACTTCTTTACTCACCACGGCTGCTACCACCGCTGCACTAGTCGGAATGGTCACCGTATGGGACGGACCACTTAAAGCAATCAATCCTCAGCTTGTGCAAGCATCGGCTCAAACCATGAAAGACAGCACGGGTTTAACCGTGCAGCAAAAAATCGCTAAAATCACTCAGCACAAGGGGCAGTTCGGCGGTGGAGATGAACTGCGGCGGTACTTCTTTGGCGATTTAGAGCCGATCGGTGTGCAACCTGGCGGCGCTGGCATGGTCGTCAACCTCTACAACAAAGCCAACAATGTTACCTTTGCTTACTGTGCAACCTACGATGTTGTCGTAGCGCTGAAGCAAGGCAAAGTCGCACAGTTTCTAGCGAGTGAAGTTAAGTAATTGTAGTGCAGGAAGTTAGATGCAGCCTTGACCAAGGCTCCCGGTTGCACTCTAACTTTTCTCCACTTGTCTAATGGGTCAAAGTTTCAGAATAATACTCAGCTTCAGGGAGAGGGGTTCATGTTCAAAGACGCAGTTTTGCTGCTACATCCAATCATCGCGATCGCGGTGGTCTTTCCACTAATGGGACTGATCGTAAATCGCGGACTGCAAGTTCGTCAGCGACGGTTACAACTCGCTTCTGGCGATAAAAGTAAAGTTCCACCAGTGGTCGGACAAGAGCACGTGCAGGCGGGTCACTGGCTAACGATCGGGGTCGTTGGAATTACCCTCATTGCACTAGCAAATGATATTTTTGGCACCGTTGTCAGCACTCAACTGTGGAGTAAAAACCCAGTTCAGGTGGGGTTGATTGGTCTGTTGTTTGTCGCCACGATCGCATCATTAGTGCTGCTGTTTCGATCTCATCAAGTCCAGTGGCGAGCCACTTTTGCAACATTAACGGGAATCGGATTAGTGGTGTTGGGATGTCAAGACGGTGTGTATCGCAAAACTGATCAGTGGGCTACCTCGCACTACTATTACGGCATTACGGCATCGCTGTTGATGATTTTTTCACTGTCGATCGTGCAAAGCATCTACAAAGATCGCACACAGCGCTGGCGGATGGTTCACATTGCTGTCAGTAGTGTTGTGGCACTGCTATTTATTGGACAAGCAATCACCGGAACTCGTGCGCTTCTGGAAGTACCGCTCAGTTGGCAAGAACCCTACATCCAACAACTGTATGAACAGCAGTGTCAGACAAAGCCTTGTGCTGTCCAACCTGCTCCACGTAATCAAGGAAAATAGCACTGTGACTGTTAAACAAGAATGTTCTCGGTTGAATTGGATTAATCTAGATGCGCTAGAAGCTGTAGACCAAGCCGATGATTTGATTGCAGGATTAAAGCAAACACCCAAAACGCTTCCGTGCCGATATCTTTATGACGATCGAGGGTCGGCGCTATTTGAGAAGATTTGTGATTTACCCGAATACTACCCGACTCGCACTGAGCAAGCAATTTTAGAACAGAACGCCTCAGCGATTGCTCAAATGACAGGCTCCTGCGAATTAATTGAACTAGGTAGTGGTAGTTCTCGAAAGACCCACTTGCTGTTAGAGGCATACAGCCAAACCGATCAGTCTTTGTCCTACTGTCCTGTGGATGTGAGTACAGGTTTGCTGAGAACCACTGCTTTACAACTGTTGCACCACTATCCAACGCTTCAGGTTTGTGGACTAGCCGGAACCTACGAACAGGCACTCGCACAGCTTCCACCCGCAACCAGACGGCGAATGCTGATTTTTCTAGGTAGTACTCTAGGAAACTTGAACCCGCAAGACTGCGATCGCTTCCTCACTCAAGTTCAGTCTGCACTTCAGCCTGGCGACTTTTTTCTAGTGGGCGTTGATCTCCAAAAAGATGTGGACTTAATCGAAACCGCATACAACGATGCTCAAGGCGTGACGGCTGCATTTAATCTCAACGCTCTAAAGCATTTGAACCAGCAGTTTGAGGGAAATTTTAGACTCAATCAGTTTGCTCATTGGGCATTCTATAACCCAGTTGATCACCAGATCGAGATGCATCTTTTTAATCTAAGACCCCAATTCATTTTTCTGAGAACCCTGAATTTTGCCATTGAGCTACAGATTGGAGAAACAATCCGCACCGAAATTTCTCGCAAATTTTATCTCCCGACCTTAATTTCAACGCTAGAACGACACGACTTGCGATCACTACAAGTTTGGACTGATCCCAATAGGTGGTTTGCGCTACTGCTTTGTCAGCGTCAGGCTTGAGTAGAAAACACTGTGTCAAGGGTTGTCGTCAAACATTGAACCGCAGTCCAATGGTCACATGATGCGCTTGAGAGCGAAGTAAGAAAGGAACAAGAGAGCTTTCTCAGCGTCCTCTCAGCAATGTCTTATCAGAGTCAACTCCATACTCAGAGGAGTCTCAGATTGCTGGAGTTTAATCATAGACAAGCTCAAAGGTTCTCACCCTTACCTCATCGAGGTAGAGCGAAAGACTCTCACTTTTAAGGAGATTTGACTATGAAATTCCATAAACTCGCAATCGGTGCAATGTTGACGATCGCAACCGCAGTCGGATCACAATCCGCAGCATTATCGCAACAGCAATTCAAAAATCCAACCCATCCAACCCTTTCAGAAATTGGAAACTCTCAAGCCTTTCAGCCGAGCAGTTCATCCCAACAGCAATTTAAGAACCCAACGCATCCAACCCTTTCAGAAATTGGCACATCTGAACCCACTTCCAGGTCGATGACTCAATCTGAAGTGCTTCAGCCTCAAATCAGTCAACAAAAACTCAGCAATGGTCAAACCTTCTTCTCTCATCCTCCTCGTTTAGTCCGCGTCAACGCTTCCCAGAAGCAAGCCTACGCATTATCAACCTACGAGTTTACGTTGACCGTCCCTGCTGATGCTGGTCAGCCCTTAAAAGCAGTGCGGATTGTCCAAGCGAGAAATACAGAAACGGTGAGATTTGATGTCAGCAGAAGTAGAGCGTTTGCTGGTGAACGGTTCGCATCGGGTGTTGAGATTCCGTTAGCAAGCGTCGGTGGTACTCAATCTGCGCCGGGTGAAGCAACGATCGTGTTTGCTCAACCCGTACAACCTGGCAGCACAGTCACCCTCGCGTTTGAAGCGACAAATCCAACTTATGGGGGGGTCTATGAGTTCGGTTTAACTGCGTTTCCGGATGGAGAAAACGGGATAGGTCAATTTTTAGGGTTTGGGCGGCTTAACTTCTACAGCGGCGGTGAGGGTTAAGGATAGCCTCAATCCAGGTTAGAGTCTAGGATTGATGTTAGAGATCGGCGATTGCTAGTGTCAGGGTAATGACAGCACGATCGCCGATCTGAGGTAAAGAAAGTATAAGGAAGCATGAAAAAACGAACGTTTTTATTATCGGGAACTGCGATCGCTGGAGCAATTGTATTACTTCTCCATCCATTTCGGAAATCACCAGAAACAAAGGCAGAAACCAGCAAGTTTGAAATTACTAAATCTGAAGAGGAATGGCGTAAGATCCTAACGCCAGCACAGTTTCAGGTTTTGCGAAAGCACGGAACCGAACGCGCTAGCACGAGTCCACTAGATAAGCAATATGCCAAGGGTACCTATCGCTGTGCAGCGTGTAACTTGCCTCTTTTCACGTCACAAACGAAGTTTAATAGTGGGACAGGGTGGCCCAGCTTCTACGCACCCATCGAGAACGCGATCAAGACAACCACCGATCGTTCTCTTTTCATCGCTCGAACTGAGGTACATTGTCGCCGCTGCGGTGGACATCTGGGACATGTGTTTGAGGATGGTTCTAAGCCCACGGGTCAGCGCTATTGTATGAACGGTGCAGCGATGAAGTTTGTCTCAAGATGAACTACAAGATTAACAGAATGTCTTATGAAAGGGTTACTCGGGAGCATCTCACCTTTGCGATGAGCATAACTACTCAATTCAATCAGCCAACCCTGAGCCAAGGTTGAGAGCGCGTGAAATCGCCATTGAGATAAGCAGAGCGGTGCTTCAGCCCTTGAGGCACATTGTGAGCACTCCACTGTGCCCCTGAAATCTTCAAGCGGCGATTGATTTGTTTCACTAACGATTCCACTGCCCCCGACCCAATCGTAACCCCTGCCTGTTGCAACGCTTGGTAATCAGGAATTCGGGTGCGATGGGTTTGCAGGTAGGCAATGAATTTGAGGGCTGAGTCAGTGGCATCGCGCAGCAA
>NZ_PVWG01000054.1:0-27627 GCF_003003695.1 Phormidesmis priestleyi ULC007 | reverse complement strand
GTTTGCATCGCTTTGGTCAATCCACCTTGCTGGGACTCTACCGCTGGCTCGTGTTGTCTCTGGTCGCCTTTGTACTAACTTGAGTTGCTAGTTATAAGCGGCAGCAGGAGCAAAACAAATAAAGCCTCTCCAAGGTCTTGTAACTCCTGGAGAGAAAAAATGCTTCCTGAAATTATAGCGATCTATGCCATCACCGATGACCTGCTCAAAGCGATTGGGCATCAGGAGGATGTCCGAGTGCAACTGAGCGATGCGGAAGTAATCACCACCGCACTTGTCTCTGCCCGCTTTTTCGGTGGGAATCATCAGAATGCTCAGGACTATCTCAAAGAACCCGGGTTGATGCCCAAGATGTTGAGTAAGTCGCGGTTTAATCGCCGCTTGCATCGGTTATTTTTGCCATTACTAGACCTGTTCGACTGTCTGGGTATGGTGCTCAAATCGATCCATTCGAGTACGGAATCCTGGCTCGATTCTTTTCCGGTGCCCTTGTGCGACAACATTCGGATTCCTCAAGTTCGTCTGGTTCGATGCGAGGATTACCGAGGCTACATCGCATCCAAAAAGCGCTACTTCTATGACATTCGGGTACAACTGCTAGCGACCGCTGATGGCATTCCAGTGGAATTTGCCTTTCTGCCCGGCGAAGCTAATGATGTGCGGGGACTCAATGCCTTGCCGTTATCGCTGCCCGCAAACAGTGAAATCTATGCGGATGCTGCCTACACCGATTACAAAATAGAGGATGCCCTTCGCGATACCGAGGCTGTTACCTTACAGGTCGCTCGTAAACGTAATTCCAAACGCCCGGATTCTCCCGCTCTCGCTTACATCAAGCAAACCACTCGCCACTTCATCGAAACTGTTTTCAGTGGCATTCCTGTTCAATTTCCCAAAGCCATTCATGCGGTGACGATGGATGGCTTTTTGCTTAAAGTTTCCACTTTTATCGTTGCTTTCACCCTTAAAGCTGCTTTTATCGACTAGTCCTTTGCTCCCGCTCAATCGGTTACGAACTGCTTTCGCGAGTTCGACTCGTTGACCTGAGTGCGCTTCACACTCATCTCCCATCTCCAACTAACCCGCAACTTGGGTTACTAGCACACTGGACACATTGTTGGGCAAAACCTCAGCGCCTAGATTGGAAAGCCGCAGGGGAACTTGCCCAAGTCATTCTCTTGCCGCAGGTTGTTTGGAAAGACCTCCTACATCAGATTAGGAGTCACTGGGACATTGCGATGCAGCATGGCTTTGAAATCATTCTCAAGCCCATCCGCTGGCACTATTGAGAATAGTGCAAGATCTGAGTTAAACTGATCGAAGACGATCTGTTGAAGCAGCAAATGAGTGATATACTGGATGCGACTCAAGGTGCAGAGGTCTTCATTTTTCATCAACTTGCGCTTTGGGCATATCATGTGGCTGAGCGGCTTGATATCCCCAGTTTTTTAGCCCTCACCGTTCCAATCAGCGCGACTCAAGACTACCCATTCCTGAGCTTTAGCAAAGTCAAAAATCCTACGCTCTTCACAGGATGGATCAATTATGCAAGCTATCTTCTCGTAAAATAAGACTTACGCATTGACAGAGTAGCGAAATCAGAGAGTGAATCCAAACGGCACAAGCCAGAACTGCTCTGAATGCGGCACGAAAGTTCCTAAGACGCTCTCAGACAGGCTTCATGTGTGTCCTGAGTGCGGTTTGACGCTTGACTGTGACCACAATGCAGCGATCAATATCAAACATTTGGCGGTAGGGCATTCCGTCAATAAAGCTCAGGTAACGTCCGATGCAATAGCAGGAGTCACTGAGAAGCCCGCTCTGTATGCGTAGCATCAGAGTCGGGAGTATGTCACAGAAAATATTGAGAGGACTGAGAGCTTGATTGATCTTTCCTATCACAGTGGTATGAGCTTTCCGATTAACATAAAGTCATTGTTGTAAATCGATTAAAGTTAGCTATGCCAAAAGCAATCTGGAATGGTGCCGTTTTAGCAGACAGCGATCGCTGTGAAGTGGTGGAGGGAAATCAATATTTCCCTCCTGACTCGATTCAGCAGGACTACTTTAAAGAGAGCAGCACCCACACAACCTGCCCCTGGAAAGGTGTTGCCAGCTACTACAGTGTTGAAGTGGATGGACAGGTCAATAAAGATGCCGCCTGGTATTACCCAACCCCAAAAGAGGCTGCCAAAAATATCGCTGGCTACATCGCTTTTTGGAAAGGAGTAAAGGTCGAAGTTTAAACACCTAAATCAACGTCAGTTCGATGAGTTCTTCAGCGCTTCAGCCCCCTAAGTCCCCCAATTCTGGGGGACTTCAAGCCCAGAATTTAGGTTCAAAGTCCCTCAATTTTGGAGGATTTAGGGGGCAGCCCGGATTTGCAACCGTAGCGAAAAGCTTCATCGAATTCACGTTAAATCAACTAATTCCAAGCTCTTTTGCCCTCATCTCAAGCCACTCTTTTATGAAGAGAGACGAGAGTGAGGGCTTTTGAATGAGAACCGCAGAGAACTAGTTAAGCAGACTTTTGAACTCGCTTGGCTCTGGGCTTGCGTGTGCCAGAGGACGATGTTTTTTGAGCCGTTGCCAGATAATGCTTCAGCGTTGAAGAACGAATCTCAATGCCGTTTTCATTGAGAATTTTGGTCAACTCATCATACCCATACCCTTTTGCAAGAGAAGCTTTTAGAGGCTCTCGAAGCGCAGCGATCGCTTCTCGCAGCGACACGTTTTCTTGAGGCTTTTCGGGTAGATCTGCAAACAGTGATTCGATCTGATCAATTGCGGTTGCCTCGACTTTATTAGCAGCAATCGACTTTTTGGTTTTTGCGACTGTCATTTTTCATGTCCACGGTGATATCACAATCTCATTCTAGTGTCTAAACTCCATTCCGTGATAATTAAACTGCGTGTATTTTGATCATTAATTTCTGCAATCATTTTTTTGATGGCACTGATGTTCGTTCTGTTGATCAAGGGGTCGAAGCGGTCAAATCTCCCAACTTGGGACTCCACCAACCCTTTGCCGTGTGAAAATAAACGACATCTTGATGTTTACGATCGTCACGAGCTTTCGGGTTTGAGCAACGCAGTAAAACTTTGTCTTGCCCCTCTTTTTGGTAGGCATACTGTTCTAAAGGCTGCTGGCAGATAGGACACGGGTAGTCAGTGTTCTGAGGCTTGCTGACTGGAGCCGATGATTTGGGTTGAGGAGTTTCCCAGCGTTTTGAGCGATCTGACCAAAACAGCACCACGTCACAACCCTCTACGCATTTGAGAAAATATTTCTTTTTGACTTTAGGGCTAGGAATTTTGGCGAGTGGCTTTTCACACTGTGGGCAGCGAGTGCGTGAGGTCTGAAGTTGTTTCTGCGATCGTGGCACAGGGTTGATCGTCAGATGTTGAGGAATCACGCTCTGAGCTTGCAGCAACGCAGGTTCAAAATAGCTTTCGTTCCAATGGGTGAGATAGCGCTGCCAGTCTTGTTTGCCTGCGGCAATTTCATCGAGCGATCGCTCCATTTGAGCCGTAAACTCTGATTGCAGCAAATCGGGCAATGCGTCGCCTAAGAAGCAATCAACCTCCAGACCTAAAGCGGTCGGCTGTAGCGCACCTTTGATCACTTCTACATAAAGCCGCTCTTTGAGCGTGAGAATCGTGGGCGCATAAGTGCTGGGGCGACCAATTCCCTGCCGCTCCATCACCTGGACTAGTTTGGGTTCGCTATAGCGAGGAGGAGGCTGAGTTTGCTTTTGCTCGTGGGCCGATCGCTCCAAGGTCAACGCCTGAGACGCTTTCAGGATAGGCAACTCGACATCTGCGCTCAAATTATTCCAATATTTGCTATAGCCTTGAAACTCGATCACCTGACCTTTTGCCTGCCAAAAAATCGTGCCCGATTGCGTCACAATGCAGGTTTGTCGAACTCGTGCGGGTTGACACTGTGTCGCCATCGATCGCTTCCAGATCAAAACATAGAGGGCAAACGCATCGCTCGACAGTTCTAATCTGAGTTGGGCTGAGGCGCGATCGACATCAGTCGGGCGAATCGCTTCGTGGGCCTCTTGAGAGCCTTTGACTTTTCGATGATGGGTAACTTTTTTAGGAACATTCTCGGCATCATGTCCGATTAGCCACTGACGCGCTTGCTCGGTGAATTCTTGACTCAGTTCAACACTATCAGTTCGCATATAGGTAATCAGTCCCGCTTCATAGAGTGACTGTGCCACCTGCATTGTTTTTTCAGGACTGAATTTGAGACGCGATCCAGCGGCTTGCTGCAAGGTCGAAGTCACAAAAGGCGGCGGCGGTGTGCGGTTCACAACTTTGCCATCAATGGATCGAACCCGATGCGGAAAGGCTTGAGCTTGCTGCACTAACCGATCGGCATCTGCCTGACTCAACACACGTTGAGATTCTTGAGCAGGTCGCTCAGTCGGATTGGTCGCATCATCGGCGGGTGCCTCTTCATCGGCAGGAGTTTCTGTACCGCGATAAAATGCTCGAAACCCTTCTGCATAGTCAACCCAGACGTTCCAATAGGTTTGAGGCACGAAGGCTTCGATTTGGCGTTCGCGATCGCAGAGAATATGCAGCGCCGCGCTTTGCACCCGTCCCATTGATTTAGCACCGTTTTGCAATTGCCAAAGCAAGGGCGACCCTTTAAAGCCCACTAATTTATCGAGTACGGTGCGGCAAAGTCCGGCGTGGACGAGGTTTTGGTTAATCTGCCTCGGTTGGGAAATCGCTTTCTTGACGGCTGCGGGCGTAATCTCCGAATAAACTACTCGCTGAGGCTGTTTGAGATTCAACGCTTGCTGAATGTGCCACGCGATCGTTTCGCCTTCGCGATCATCATCGGTTGCCAGCACCACTGTTTGAACTTGCTTCACTGCTGATCGCAATTGTTGAATCGTGTCTTTGCCCCGTTCTCCACGCGGCACAAATCGACACTGCACTCGATCGCCCGTCAAATCAAACCCCAGGGAATCAACGCCATCATTTGCCAGTTCGCGCACGTGCCCCATACTGGCTCTGACAATCCAATCAGATCCTAAGATTTGACTGAGTTTTTTGATTTTTCCGGGGCTTTCAACAATAAAGAGTTTAGTCGGCATTTTAAAGAGAATGGATGGCAGAACGTTTAGTAGAACGCCCATACCACCCATTGTAAGGATTAACGGTTAAAACCTCGCGCGGTCTAGGTAATCACTGTCGGCTTTTCCATTCCGGTGAGGGTGCGAATTTGCGCCACTTCTTCAGCGATCGCGATCAGATCAGCCAACGCTTCTTGCGGATCGAGATGATGTTTGGTCGGATCAGCTTCATATTGCTCAAGATAAACGCGAAGAGTTGCGCCTTGAGTTCCCGTTCCCGATAAGCGAAACACAATGCGAGAGCCATCGGTAAAGCCAATCCGAACGCCTTGATTTTGACTAATGCTGCCATCAATCGGATCGGTGTAGCTAAAGTCATCGCTGAATTCAACTTTTCGATCGCCAAACTTTTTGCCTTTAAGCGTCGGAAGTTGAGCGTGAAGATTTGCCACTAACGTGTTTGCCCGATCGCTCTCAACCCCTTCATAGTCATAGCGAGAATAATAATTTCGACCGTAGGTTTTCCAATGGTCTTGCATCAACTCCTCAACGGATTGCTGCTTCACCGCTAAGATGTTGAGCCAAAACAGCACTGCCCACAATCCATCTTTTTCGCGAATGTGATTAGAGCTAGTTCCAAAGCTTTCTTCACCGCAGATCGTGGCTTGATTGGCATCGAGTAAATTACCAAAAAACTTCCATCCAGTCGGCGTTTCGTAACAGGGAATGCCTAACTTTGCGGCAACTCGATCGGCAGCTTGACTCGTGGGCATCGATCGGGCAATTCCCGCTAACCCTTCTCGATAGCCTGGAACTAATGTCGCATTTGCTGCCAACACCGCCAAACTATCGCTCGGCGTGACAAAGAACTTGCGCCCTAAAATCATGTTGCGATCGCCATCGCCATCTGAAGCAGCCCCAAAATCAGGGGCATTCTCCCCAAACAAAACTTCTACTAAATCGTGAGCATAAACCAGGTTGGGATCGGGATGTCCGCCGCCAAAATCTTCTAGCGGAATGCCATTTTGCACGGTTCCAGCAGGTGCGCCTAATCGCTGTTCAAAAATCGCGTGGGCATAAGGCCCGGTGACGGCGTGCATTGAATCCATGCACATCCGAAACGACCCGGTTAAGAGTTGGTGAATGCGATCGAAGTCAAACAATGACTCCATCAGCTTGGCATAATCGGCAACTGAGTTAATCACCTCAACCACCATCTCGCCGATCTGAGACTCTCCTAATGTATCTAAATCGATATCTGGAGCCATGACAATTTTGTAGTGATCAATCACTTTACTGCGGGCAAAGATCGCCTCTGTCACTTTTTCGGGGGCAGGCCCGCCGTTGCTAATGTTATATTTCACCCCAAAATCGCCATCTGGGCCGCCAGGGTTGTGACTTGCTGAGAGGATAATCCCCCCAAAAGCCCCCGATTGACGAATCACACAAGACGTTGCCGGAGTCGATAAAATGCCACCTTGACCGACTTTCACCCGTCCAACCCCGTTTGCCGCCGCCATCTTGAGAATAGTTTGAATCGCCTGCCGATTGTAATAGCGTCCATCTCCGCCCAAGACTAGCGTCTGTCCCTGATAGTTTTCCAGACTGTCAAACGTAGATTGGATAAAGTTTTCGAGATAGTGGGGCTGCTCAAAAGCAGTCACGAGTTTTCGCAATCCAGAAGTTCCTGGCTTCTGGTCTGAAAAGGGTTGAGTGGTAACGGTTTCAATATTCATTTACAGAACTCGTGCCGAAGGGTTGGCGGGGCTTTTAATTGATAAGCTTACTTCGTTTAAGCTAAGAAGAGGTTAGGAGTTAGGGGTCAGGTGCCAGATTGAGTTTTACGTCTAGTCCCTGACCCCGTAACCTTTATAACCTCTATTTGTCAGGAGCAACCCGATCTTTAAAGGATTTGCCCGCAGAAAAGGCAGGAACGCGAGTTGCCGGAATTTGCATCGTCTCACCCGTTTTGGGGTTCCGCCCTTCGCGGGCTTGACGATCTCTGACTTCAAAAGAGCCAAAGCCGACTAGCGTGACTTTATCGCCACTGGCAACCGCTTCTAAAATCGAATCGATCGTCGCCGTTAAAATTGCGTCCGCTTCTTTTTTGGTCACAGATGCTTTTGCCGCGATCGCATCAACCAGTTCACCTTTGTTCATAAAAATTTCCTCTCAAGACAATCGCCGCCATTGTAGTGCAGGGTTTCAGACTGTGCAAGTGTACTAAACTAGTAAAATTGCGATTTCTGAGAGCGATCGAACCCAAAGCTGTAACCTTTAGCACTCAGAATCCGCATCCCTATCCTATTCGTTGAGTCACGTCTTGCTGTCTACTGACCTCCTAGCCGACTATCGCCGTATCAGTCAACAAACCTTTACAGTTGTGGACGTTGAGACTACGGGCTACCAGCCTCCTGAGAGCCGAGTCATTGAGATTTCGGCTCTAAAAGCTAGTCTTCAAGACGGCATTCAACATCAGCAGACTCATTTGATCAATCCTGATGTTTTGATTCCTGAAAAGATTGTGCAATTTACAGGAATTTCTCAAAGCATGGTAGAGACGGCACTTGCCCCGGCTGAAGTGTGGGAGCAATATTTGCCGCTGCTGAATACGGGCGTTTTGACAGGACACAACCTTGAGTTTGATTACTCATTTATTCAGTTTGAATATGAGCAGTTGCACGTCTCGTTTTCTCGCCCTGCCCATGAGCAACTCTGCACTGTGGCGCTGTCTCGTTTGATGCTGCCCGATTTGCCCTCTCGAAGATTGCCCGATCTCGTGAGACGTTTTGGATTTAAGGTGGGGCGATCGCATCGCGCAGAAGCCGATACGATCGCCTGTTGGCTATTGGCAGAACAGTTATTAAAAGAGATCCAACAGGAGGACGATCAAGTCTTGTTAGCGAGATTTGCCAAAGAGTGGTTGCCGTTAAGAAAAGCGGCTGAATTGCTGAATTGCTCGACTAAGATTGCCCAAACTCGATTAGCCACTGCTGGGTTCGAGCCGCGCGTTTCTCGTCGCAGTGGAGCTTTGATGTATCGACGAGGCGCGATCGAGCCACTGATCAAACAAGATTTGGGAGAACAGCTATCGCTCTTTTAAAGACTGTTTTAGATAAGAAATTAAATCTTCATGACTAACGACTATCAAACCTGCCAGGGTTTCTGGTACTTATCGATCTTCTAGATTCAAATCAGGCTCTAGACCTGCTTGAGACAGAGATTGCTAGGATGAGATCAGGCAAAGCGGAGCGGTTATGAAACGTGTCAAAAACCAGACAGAACCAGAAGTTCAATCAGAGACCCATCCTGATGACTGGTCATGGCGGTTTTGGCAAGTGGTGCCGCTCTATCCCTACGGCAAACGACGAACGCTTCGCAAAGAAGTCGTCAAAGACACGATCTGGACGTTTGACCAGATTCAAGGAATTTTTTATGTGGTCGTGCCGATTCGGATGACGGTGATCAAGCTCGAAGCTGGGGGATTGCTGGTTTATGCCCCGATCGCGCCCACTCCAGAATGTATTCGACTCGTCAAAGAGTTAGTGGCAGAACACGGAGACGTAAAATACGTCATTCTGCCAACTTCATCGGGTCTAGAACACAAAGTTTTTGTGGGCCCCTTCGCCCGACAGTTTCCCAACGCTCAGATCTTTGTCGCCCCGCATCAGTGGAGCTTTCCGATCGATCTGCCATTAAGCTGGCTTGGGTTTCCGGCAAAGCGGACTCAAACGCTTCTAGAAGACAGCAACAAAGCGCCTTTTTGCCATGACTTTGACTACGCGATTCTAGACATCAATTTGGGAGCGGGCTCGTTTGGAGAAGTGGCATTTTTTCATCGGCGATCGCAGACGCTCCTCGTCACCGATTCAGTCCTTTCGGTTCCAGAAGATCCGCCCGCGATCGTTCAGCTTGACACTTATCCACTACTTTTTCACGCCAAAGATCACGCCTCTGATGTGATCGAAGATACCCCACTCAATCGCCAAAAAGGCTGGTGGCGATCAGCCCTCTTTGCGTTTTATTTCAGTCCGAGCGCGCTGGAAACCCTGGGACTCGGACACGTCTTGCGCGATGCTTTGAAAGCCTCCGATCGCTCCAAAAAAGCCTACTTTGGACTGTTTCCGTTCAAATGGCGAGAAAACTGGCAGCGATCGTTTGAAGCACTGCGAGGAAACGGAAGACTATTTGTAGCTCCAATTCTGCAAACGATCATTCTCAACCGATCGCCAGAGCAAACCCTCGCATGGGCTGACCAGGTTGCAAAATGGGACTTTGTGCGAGTCATTCCCTGTCATTTAGACGCTCCGATCGCTGCCACTCCGCAACAGTTTCGACAAGCCTTTAGCTTTTTGGAAGAAGCGGCGATCGCAACGCTACCCCAAGAAGACTTTGCACTGTTATGGCAAATTGAAGCCCGACTGAACCGATCGGGTGTCACGCCACCTAGAGGAAAGGTATAGAGTTTTAGGATTAATGTTTTTACGGTAATAACGCCGTTCAGCAACAACCGGGAGAATTAATGTGAACAATGATTACGAATTACTTCAAATGTTTCTCCGGCAATTTTTTAATTATGAAGACTACGTGATTGCAATCAGTAAAGCGAAGCAAAAAATTGTGGCACAGCAGGCATATCGTCAAAACTGGGTAAAAATTTCGTCTGCTATCTGCAATCAAAGCCTTCTTCCCGGACAGCCGCTTCAACTAGTTCATTATGATGCCAATCAAGTTATTAATGAAAATTCAGATCAAGAAGCCTATGTTTGGTTAGAGCAAATGGTCAAGAATGTTGAAAGAACGGATGGTGTGATTAAGAGGTATTAATACTGTCGATTAACCCACGAGATGCGGAATGAGTGCAAACTAAGCAGTCAAATTAGAGAAACGACCATTGAGTTATGATCTAAGAGTCATTTACCATCAGACATTATGGCAGAACATTCATTTGAAGACGAGCAATCACAACTGACTAATCAGGTTAGCTTTATGGAAAAAGAAAATCCAGAAGATTTAGAAACGGTGACGCAAATTCTATCCAAACTGACTCGCTTGCCTTCTGAACAAATTAAACCTCGTCTCCAGACGTTGATAGCAAATTTATTTGACTTGCGAGAGGCTCACTCAGATACACAAAATAACCCAGAAGCATGGATACAGCAATTTACTGAGTGGGTTGAAGGACATCGTGAGCTTGGACTACCGCCGCTGTCCGAGGAAGCAATCAGCCGAGAGAGCATTTACGGAGACGATCGCTAAATGCCCTTTCTGATCGACACAAATCTTCTGTTACGCAGCCTTGCTCCAAATCACCCAATGAACCCTGCCTCAGTATGTGCCCTGACTCACCTACGCAGACAGGGAGAGCAACTTCACATTATCCCGCAAAATCTCATCGAATTTTGGAACGTCTACACCCGCCCGCTAGAACGCAATGGATTAGGACGGACACCAGAAGCAGCCAGAGCAGAAATTCGTCAACTCAAATCTTTTTTTATGCTCTTGCCGGATAGCGCTGCGATTTATCCAAAATGGGAGCGACTGGTAAGTAGCTACGCTGTTCGAGGTGTCAATGTCCATGATGCAAGGCTTGTTGCTGCGATGCTCGTGCATGGATTAACTAACATACTGACGTTTAACACTCGTGACTTCAAGCGATATTTAGAAATCACTACGGTTGATCCGACATCGCTCTAAAAGGTTATGGTGTCCTGTCAGGCTCCTATTCAAAATCTAGACAATAATAAATTATCGGGTTTGGTTATCGCCCATGACTGGACAACTTCTCAACGATGAAGAAATCGTCACTGAGCTTGACATCAGCCATCTGGTCATCGAGGACGATACCCCTGTGGACAACTTTCAATCGGAAAAGCAACAGCGGCTACTAGTCGAGCCACTCTACAGCTCGTGGTCATCGGATGCCTCTTTTATCGCAGCCACAAATGTGGGCGTGTTCTATGGGATAAAACAAGACCCGATCGTACCAGATGCCTTTTTGAGCTTGAATGTCACGATGCCTGCTGACTGGAGCCAAAAGCAAAACCGCTCCTATTTCGTCTGGGAATTCGGTAAAGTTCCAGAAGTTTGCATCGAGATTGTTTCTAACCGTAAAGGCAACGAGTTGGACTCGAAAAAAGACGATTACGCCCGGATTGGCATCGCCTACTATGTTGTTTTCGACCCATTGCAGCAGCTTCAGCGAGAAGACGAAATGAATGGCAAGCTACTGAAAGTTTGGGTGCTAACGGCAGGGCAGTATGTGGAAATGCCGGAACCCTTCTGGCTACAAACGATCGGACTGGGTTTAACCGTCTGGGAAGGAGCATTCGAGGAGCAAGAATCTACCTGGTTACGCTGGTGCAATCTCAACGGGCAAGTCATACCCACTGGTGCAGAACGGGCAGACGGAGCAGAAGCAAAGGCAGACCGACTGGCTGAACGGCTGCGATCGCTAGGCATCGACCCAAACAAAGTCTAAAACTTGAAGTTATGCCTGATACTTAATGCAGCAATTATAAAGAGTTTGCATGTTTGCATAGGGTAAAGTTTAATGAACAAAACGCTACAAAGTTTAATAAAATAGCGTTATTCACAGATAAGTACTTTTACCTATCATGCTGCTAGCCGATCGCTTCCCCTGGCTGACCACGATTATTTTGCTGCCGCTCGTCGCTTCATTAGTGATTCCATTTCTGCCTGACAAAAATGGCAAGATCATTCGCTGGTATGCGTTTGGCGTAGGCTTCGCTGACTTTGCCTTGATGTGCTACGCCTTTTGGAAACACTATGATGCCAGCAACTCGTCGCTACAACTAGTTGAAAGCTATGACTGGATACCGCAACTAGGGTTAAGCTGGGCAGTCTCAGTCGATGGATTGTCGCTGCCGTTTGTGCTGCTGGCTGGGTTGGTGACCACGCTTTCAATGTTTGGCGCATGGCAGGTCGATCGCAGACCCAAACTTTTCTACTTTCTAATGTTGGTGCTTTATGCCGCCCAGGTGGGGGTATTTGTCGCCCAAGATTTAGTGTTGCTGTTCATCATGTGGGAAGTCGAACTGATTCCCGTTTACCTGCTGATCTGCATCTGGGGCGGACAAAAGCGCCGCTATGCTGCGACCAAGTTTTTGCTCTATACTGCTGCCGCTTCTATTTTTATTCTGGTTGCCGCCCTAGCAATGGCGCTTTATGGCGATCGAGTCACTTTCGATATGGTCGAACTGGGCATGAAAAATTATCCATTGGCGTTAGAATTGCTGCTTTATGCAGGGTTGCTGATTGCCTTTGGAGTCAAGCTTGCCGTTTTTCCGATGCACACCTGGCTGCCCGATGCCCACGGTGAAGCGTCGGCTCCAGTCTCGATGATTTTGGCGGGGGTGCTGCTCAAAATGGGCGGCTATGGGTTGATTCGTCTCAATATGGGGCTGCTGCCTGATGCTCACGTTTATTTTGCGCCGCTGCTGGCGATGTTAGGCGTGATTAATATTGTCTATGGCGCAATGAACTCGTTTGCTCAGTCAAACATGAAGCGCCGCCTCGCTTATTCGTCGATTTCTCACATGGGATTTGTGCTGCTAGGCATTGCCTCTTTTACTGATTTGGGCATTAGCGGGGCAATGTTGCAGATGATTTCTCACGGGTTGATTGCGTCGGTGCTGTTCTTCTTGGCGGGAGTGACCTACGATCGCACTCACACGATGGCAATGGATGATATGGGCGGCATTGCTCAAGTGATGCCCAAAGTGTTTGCGCTGTTTACGGCGGCATCGATGGCATCGCTAGCGCTTCCAGGGATGAGCGGTTTTGCGAGTGAAATCGCGGTGTTTGTCGGTTTTACCACAAGCGAAGCCTACAGTTCGCCGTTTCGCGCAGTGACTGTCTTTTTAGCGGCGGTGGGCGTGATTCTGACCCCGATTTATCTGCTCTCGATGCTGCGACAAGTCTTTTATGATGCGGGTGCGGCACCAGACTGTGACGTGACGAGTGAAGGCTTGAAGGCTCTAGAAAATCAGGGTGCGGTTTGTTTTGGAACCAACTGTATTCTCCCTGCAGATGCAGAGTTTAGCGATGCTAGACCTCGTGAAGTGTTTATTGCAGGCTGTTTTTTGGCGCTGATTATTGGCATTGGGTTCTATCCTAAATTGGCGACTCAACTTTATGATGCAAAAACGGTTGCTGTAAATGCTCAGGTTCGTCAGTCTTATGCTCGACTCGCGCAGGCAACTCCCCCGATGTTGGCTCAAGAATCTTCTCCTCGATTTGCAGAATCTGAAGTAGCGCCTGTTCTGGGAATGCTCAAATAGCTGTAAAAGGGCACGGGATATCGTAGGGGTAGGGCATGCTCTACCCTCTCGTAATCATCCGATCGATCGCAATTGTTTTTGAAATTATTATGAGAAAAGATCGCGATCGCCGTCTTTTTTAGGTTACTAAATAGACGCTTTCACAGGGGCAATTCCACCATAAAACACGTTCGCAGATTGCCGCTTTCAACCCGAATCGTTCCGCCGACTCGATCGACTAACTTCTGCACAAGTGCCAAACCTAGTCCAGTGCCGCCTTCTTTTCTAAAATCTAATTCGGGAATGCGATAAAACTTGTCAAAAATATTTGAGATTTTATCGCCTGGAATTTCAACTCCAGTGTTACAAACCATGATTCTGACTATTTGCGGCTCTGTATGGACTGTGTTGATAATGGTGTTAGCAGATAAAATCACCGATTCATAATTAGGTGTATATTTACAAGCATTTGTTAATAGTTCAACCACAATTCTCGACAAACTAAGTTGATCACACACGAGTGCTGGTAAATTTGGCCCAACGTCAAACTTCAAAGTCTGCTGGTGTTTCTCAAACCGTTTTAGCAGAGGATTTGCCACGTAATGCAACCATTCTTCTACCGGAATTGCTGATAGCAACAGAGACATGGTGTTGGTATCGAGTTGCTGAAGATCTAACAAATCTTCGATCAGCTTGGCTTCTCGATCGCACTCATTCTGCAAAATTTCGAGATAGCGATCGGCTTTGGTGTCTTGATTTCCGGTTTGCTTGAGTGTGACGTTGAGCATCTGAGCTGCCATTTTCATATTCGCCATCGGGGTGCGAAGCTCGTAGGAAACCGTGCTGAGAAACTCGTCTTTGATTTGATTAAGGTGCGCTAACTCTTTGACCTGAATCTGCGCTGTTTGATAAAGCCGAGCCTGACGAACGGCGATCGCGCACTGACTCGCCACCTGATGCACTAGCGCAACTTCTAACTGACTAAACGCATTTTGAGACTGACGATAGAGAAATAAATCGCCTAAAACTCCTTGATTATCGACAATCGGACAGAGCAAAATTGCTGCTCGATCGTCCGTTTCTAACTCGCAAAACTGACTCGGCTTGCCCTGCGATCGTTGAGCAAGGAGCGTTGAGAGTGCTGGAAACATCGAAGCCTCAGCAACGGGTAGATAAGCAGAGATCGGAACGGTTTGCACTTCTGGTTGCCCTGGGTTTCTGAGTTCTCTAGTCTCTGCCAGCCATTTGTATAAAATCGTCACCTCGATCGCGGCATCATAGAGCGCGGTGTCACACGCGGTCAGGTTCAACACCAATCCCAACTCTTGGACAACGGTTTGCAAAATTTGATTTTCATCTAAGCTATCGCGGATTCGATCGGTGATGCGGCGCAGCATTGCCTGATAGTCTAGAGCTTGCTCAAGTTGGGCGGTCTGTTCTTGAATCTCGCTCTCTAAGTCAGCATTCTGTTGGCGAATTGTGGTTTCGGTGTGCTTGCGTTCAATAATGTCTCGCACCATCCAGCGCAATGCCACTGTCTGCCCATGCCCGTTTTGCACAGCAACGACCTTAAACACAGCCGGAAACGCTTTGCCCTGCGCGGGTTGAATCCCAACTTCTCGCCGTCCTACGAGTTTGCCAGAGTCAAACTGGGTCAGATAGGTTGCAAACTCCGATCGCGCTTCTGAAGCAATGAACCTCAGCAACGGAGAGCCGGCCAGCCACGATCGCTCCACTCGAAACAACCGCTCAGTGGTTTGATTGGCTTCGATAATCACCCCATCGATAGAGGTGACAAAGTAAGCATCTGGCGCAAACTCAAATAAATCTTGATAGTGGTTCTTTTCTAAATTAAGCGCGTTGCGCTCACTTCTTAACTCCTGATTTTGCGCCTGCAACCTCACCACTAGAGCTTGCAGATCGGCAATAGCGGTGGCATGGAACTGCAAATGTTCTAACAGCGCCTCTTGCTCCGAGCAAGCATTTGCGCTCAATCCTAGTTCTAATAAGCGATCTAGAGAAATTCTGATTTTCTGGGTGAAGGTATCATTTTGCAATCCGCAAACCTCCTGTCACGATCGGCACCAGGTTCAATAAATGTCTGAATGATTTGCTGCGTTTAACTGCTTAAGTCTTCGGTGCGATTTAATTCAAGCTAATCTGCCTTTAGTATGGGTTGTCTTGTGGCGATCGTGCTATAAGCTGCCAATTTTCTGTCACAAAAAGCAGCTAAATTGTAGTCGGAACAACTTTCCAAGCATTTTCTAAGCTCTAATAAAGATCGGCGATCGAAGAGAGTTTAGTAGATCTCTTCGCGTCAACAAACCATAACATAGCGTTCGGTGGGCGATCGGCATGACAAATCGGGTTTTGATTCTCGGCGGCAGTGGCAGAATTGGCAGCAAAGTGGCGGCTGACCTTTTGGCTCACACACAAGCATCAGTGACGATCGCCGGACGCAACCTCACCAAAGGCGAACAGAAAAGTGATGATCTGGGGTCACGAGTTCAATTTGTGACGATCGACCTGGCAGATCAAAAAGCACTGGAAGCTGCGATCGCTCAAACAGATGTCGTCGTTCACTGTGCCGGGCCGTTTCACTACCGCGACGCTGAAGTTTTAAAGCTGTGCATTCAGCAAGGCGCAGATTATGTCGATGTCAGCGATCATCCTTCGTTTACTCGCAAGGTTTTAGACTATCGAGCCGAAGCTCAAGCTGCTGGCGTGACGGCAGTGATTAACACAGGCATTTTTCCGGGCATCTCAAACAGCATGGTGCGTCGGGGTGTTGAGCAACTAGACGACGCTGAGAAAGTTCACCTAAGTTATGTGGTGTCAGGCTCAGGCGGCGCAGGAATTACCGTAATGCGAACGACATTTTTAGGGCTGCAACGTCCCTTTAAGGCGTGGATCAATGGAGAATGGCGATCGGTCAAACCCTATAGCGATCGCGAAGTGATTGAGTTTCCGGCTCCTTATGGCAAAGTTGGCGTTTATTGGTTTGATATGCCCGAAGCGTTTACGCTGCCCGACACGTTTCCAGTCAAGACGGTGATCACTAAATTTGCGACGGTGCCCACGTTTTATAACTATTTGACTTGGAGCGTTGCTCGCTGGTGGCATCCTAGCTGGTTACGCAACTCGGCGGTGATTGAGTTTTTGTCGCACGTTAGCCATTTTATGACCGATGTCAGCGATCGCTTTAGCGGCATTGGGGTGGCGATTCGCTCAGAGGTGACTGGCACCAAGGACGGACAGCCCATGCGCTGCTGCTCAACGTTGATTCACACCGATACGGCGATCGCGGCAGGGTACGGCACGGGCACAGTGGTTGAGTTGCTGCTTTCGGGGCAGTTAAAAAAGCCAGGAGTGTGGGCGATCGAGCAAGCACTCCCGACTGATTTATTTGAGCAGGTGATGCAAAGCCGAGGCATCAAAATTCAGCATCAGCTCATGCGTTAACGATCGTAGATCAAACAACCTGTAAAACCTGTAAGCGTCTTCTGCCCTCATCCCCAACCTTTCTCCCCAAGGAGAAGGGAGTTAGAGTCTTGTTCCCTCTCCTTGGGGAGAGGGCTAGGGTGAGGGCAGGCTTAATAAATCCACGATCGCCTCAAACTTCCTGCGTCGGCGCGTGTAAACCGCACTCTTTTTTGGTGCTATCCTCCCACCACCAGCGCCCTTCTCGCTCATGCTGTTGAGGCAATGTGGGTCGAGTGCATGGCTCACAGCCGATGCTGATAAAGCCGCGCTCATGCAGTGGGTTGTAAGGAACTTCGTAAGAACGGATATACATCCACACGTCTGCCGAAGTCCAGTTTGCTAGTGGATTGAACTTGATTAATTGCCGATCGTCGCTAGAGAAAGCGTTGTCAATCTGCACTACGGGCACATTGGCACGAGTCGGACTTTGATCTTTGCGCTGTCCGGTAATCCACGCATCTAAAGTGGACAATTTGCGGCGCAGAGGGGCAACTTTGCGAATGCCGCAGCATTCTTGGTGTCCGTCTTCGTAGAAGCTGAAGAGTCCTTTTGTGGTGACTAGATTTTCGAGTTGTGTCGCATCGGGATACATCACTTCGATCGTGATCCCATAATGTTTTCTGACTCGCTCAATAAACTGATAAGTTTCAGCATGAAGCCGCCCCGTATCAAGGCTGAAAACTTTGATGTCTTTGTTGATTTTGTGCGCCATGTCGATCAAGACGACATCTTCAGCACCGCTAAACGAGATCGCAAGGTTATCAAACTGACTGAGGGCGATCGCGAGAATTTTTTGTGGAGTTTGGTTAGAAAGGTCGGCATTGAGGCTAGAAATATCTAGTTCGGGCTGCGCGGTCAACTGCGCCATGATAGTGTTCTCCGCTGATCGTCTGAATTCCATCTTTTATTCTATCGGCTTGTCAGCGCCCTTGCGTTTCTAGGAAAAGTGTCAAATCCTTCACACTATGATTTTCACAAAAAATAGTTCGGTATACTAAGCCTGTCTTCTCCCTTAACATTTACGGCGATGAGCAACCCAACCAGAGTCGGTATATTAAAGAGCAATGCCCCAGGCATAACAATGGTTAGAATTCGCAACAGTCCAGATTTAACCTCTGCTTATGTCTCAAAACCTGTCGGCACTCGCGTCACGGTCACAGATCAAACGGGAAGAGATGCGAGCGGCTTTGTTTGGTATCGAGTCACCTTTGACGTAACGAAAAATGGTTGGGTTAGAGAGGACGTGATTGATATCTCTACAAGCCCAACCCCGACTCCAACCCCAACTCCAACCCCAACTCCAACCCCAACTCCAAATCCTATTGATGCCCGCACGCGCTTGTTTTTTGAAACCAACACCCGACAGGTCAGAGTGTTTGAAGAGGGTGCCAGCGTTTTTATGAATATCTACAACAAAAGGACGGCATCAACCGAGCTAAATCACGTCTTTGCGACTAAGTTGTCCAATTCGGGAGGATGGGAGAATTATCTATCGACGAAAGATGGACGGGCGTATCAAGCTTCAATGATTCGTCGGGGTGCGACTCAACTCAAAATCACCAATAGCGCCACTGGCATGGAGATTGAACCGATCGAGTCTGGCTTTAAGGCATGGGGAAGTGAATATCAGTAGGTTTGTTCAAACGTGATCCCTTGATCTCCCATGAATCGGTAGGATGAGAGAGACGTGCCGATCGGATGTTTAATGCCTCTTACCCAATCCTCAAATCCGCTGCTCAATCTCAACTACGAACCCGCTTTAGAAGTGTTGGGCGATGACTTTTTTGATGTCGTGGCGGCGGCTGAGTTTCCTCAAGAGATTTTGCGGTTTCGCAACGATCAAGTTCTAACTCAACTGGGGCTAACGCCAGAAACCGTTACAGATGCCGATTTTGTTGAGGCGTTTGGCAAATTTCAAGGACGGCAACCGTTTTTGGCTCTTCGCTATCACGGCTATCAGTTTGGAGAATACAATGCCTTTTTGGGAGACGGCAGAGGGTTTCTCTATGGGCAAGTCAGGGGCACAGATGGCGAACTTTATGACTTTGGCACTAAAGGATCAGGGACGACTCCCTACTCAAGAGGCGGAGATGGACGACTGACGCTGAAAGGCGGCGTGCGAGAAGTGTTGGCATCCGAAATGCTGCACCGTTTGGGCGTTAAGACTTCTCGCTGTTTAAGTTTGGTTGAGACGGGTGAACCGCTTTGGCGAGGCGATGAGCCTTCACCAACCCGATCGTCCGTGATGATCCGCTTTAGCCGATCGCATATCCGGTTTGGCACCTTTGAGCGATTGGGAACGCTCGATCGTAAAGACCTGATTGCAATTTTGCTGGATCATGTAATCGAGGTTTACTATCCTCATCTGGCAGGGGAGCGCGATCGTTACGCCTTGTTTTACGCCGAATTGGTGAAGCGAGTCGCCCAATTGGTCGCACAGTGGATGTCATCGGGCTTTTGTCACGCGGTTCTCAACACCGATAATATGTCGATCACGGGCGAGAGTTTTGATTATGGCCCTTTTGCGTTTATCGACACTTATAATCCTCAATTTACGGCCGCTTATTTTGACTATTCGGGGCGCTATTGTTATGGCAATCAGCCTGCTATTTGTCGGTTAAATCTCGAAATGCTTCAGGCTCCCCTTCAACGAGTGATTGCGATCGCGGATATGGAGGCTGGTTTAGCAAAGTTTGAGTCACACTACGAAGAGTTTTATCAGCAAAGAATGCTCGATCGGCTCGGCTTTAATCGCTTAGAAGAATCGCTTTCAAAAGAACTGAACGCGTTAACTATTCAGTTTCTAAAAGAATCTCAAGTTGAATATCAAAGTTTCTTTTGGGAGTTGACTACGCAGTTTTCTAAAACTTGGCGAGAGTCAGCAAAGCACATTTTTAGCGAGTTAGAAATTCCTAATGAATCACTTCAGATTTGTTTTCAAACTTGGCGAAAAAAATATCATCAAGCTTTAAATCAGTTGCCAGAAGATGAAATGCTAAACATTGCGAATCGGCTTTATCAACATAATCCTAGTGTGAATTTAGTTAGACCTGCGATCGAAGCAATCTGGCAACCGATCACGCAAGACGATAATTGGCTACCTTTTTATGAGCTTTTGAATGAGATTCAAGCCCAATCCCCGCTTAAAACTTCTATATAATCAGCGATTCAGTCATGATCGAAGCGCCTGTTTTTATAACGCCAAGGCTGATTGTGCGACTCTTATCACAACGCGATATTCCTGCGGTCATCCACTATTACAAAGAGAATCGAGCGTTTTTAGAGCCGTTTGAACCCACTAAACCCAAGAATTTTTACAACCGAGAGTTTTGGTCGCATCAAATCGACAAAAGTTTGATTGAGTTCAGCTACGATCGTTCGCTGCGCCTGTTTATCTTTAACAAAAGTCAACCCGACAAAATTATCGGCGGCGCAAACTTTACACAGATGATTCAAGGCGTTTCTTATTCTTGCTGTTTAGGCTATAGCCTCGCCGAATCAGAACAAGGACACGGTTATATGACCGAAGCCATTCAAGCGTCCATTCAATACGTCTTTGACGACTTAAATATGCACCGGATTTGTGCCAATTATATGCCTCATAATCGCCGCAGTGCCAGTGTCTTAAAACGGCTAGGATTCGTAATTGAAGGCTATGCCGGGAACTACATTTTAATTAACGGCAAGTGGGAAGATCACATTCTCACAAGCCTAACCAATCCCAATTGGGCAGAGCGATAAACATGGCTGAAATCGGAGCAACTATCGCCGCGATCGCGACCGCCATCATTCCCGAACAGGGCAGCGTTGGCATTGTCAGACTGTCAGGTGCAAAAGCGGTGGCGATCGCGCAAACACTGTTTCACGCGCCGGGTGATCAACCCTGGGAAAGTCATCGAATTCTCTATGGCTATGTGCAAATTCCGCAGACTCGGCAGGTCGTCGATGAAGCCTTACTGTTGCTAATGTTCGCTCCTCGCTCTTACACCCGCGAAAATGTGGTCGAGTTTCACTGTCACGGGGGCATTATGGCAGTTCAGCAAGTGTTGCAGCTTTGCTTAGAACAGGGGGCACGACTCGCACAGCCTGGAGAGTTTACGCTGAGGGCATTTCTGAATGGGCGGCTAGATCTGACGCAAGCCGAAAGCATTTCTGATTTAGTTGGAGCACGATCGCCCCAAGCTGCCCAAACTGCTCTCGCTGGCTTGCAGGGCAAACTCGCCCATCCGATCAGGCAGTTACGAACGACTTGTTTAGATCTTTTGGCAGAAGTCGAAGCCCGAATTGATTTTGAAGAAGATTTGCCGCCTATAAATGAACTAGAAATCCAAGCCCAGCTAGAAAACCTATTGGCAGACGTGACGCAAATTTTGGCAACGGCCGATCGCGGAGAACTTTTACGATCGGGCTTAAAAGTCGCGATCGTCGGTCGTCCCAATGTCGGCAAATCCAGTTTGCTCAATGCTTGGAGTCGCAGCGATCGGGCGATCGTCACTGATCTGCCTGGTACGACTCGCGATGTAGTCGAGTCTCAGCTTGTCGTCGGTGGCATTCCGATTCAGGTACTCGACACGGCAGGAATTCGAGACACCGACGATCGGGTTGAGAAAATTGGGGTAGAGCGATCGCGTGCGGTGGCACAAGCTGCGGATCTGATTTTGCTGGCGATCGATGCCCAAGTTGGCTGGACAACTGACGACCAAGAAATCTATCAACCCGTGCAACATCGCCCATTAATCCTGCTGGCAAACAAAATTGATTTGGTTGCGACGGGTGCGATCGCCGCTCTAAACTGTCCGCCTGAAATCACTCGCATCGTCAAAACAGCCGCCGCGCTCAACCAAGGCATTGACGATTTAGAGACAGCCATTCTCGAAGTTGCCCATGCAGGCGGACTGCAAGCCGCAAATCTTGATCTCGCCATCAATCAACGACAAGCCGCCGCCCTCACCCGCGCCAAAGTCGCTCTTGAGCAAGTGCAAGCTACGATCGCCGCTCAACTTCCGCTTGACTTTTGGACGATCGATCTTCGCAGTGCCATTCAAGCGCTCGGTGAAATTATCGGTGAAGATGTGACGGAATCGGTGCTCGATCGCATTTTCAGCCGATTTTGCCTTGGCAAATAGAATTCACTCAAATCTCTAGAAGGTGTGACGATCGCGGAACTCTGACAACTGGAGAAAGCAATGCAAATCTTAATCATGAGCAGAACTCGATTTATTGGGTCTGCAATAACGATTCCGCTTGAGCGGCTGCAACTATCCTTGGCAATGGACTAAGATATCTAGGCAGTCCGCTCCAAGGGGTTTGTTATGTGGCGATCAAGTGCGTTCCCAACGAAATTTTCGGTCTGACTCCTGAATCGGCACATCATTGATGCTAGCAAATCGCCGCATCATTAAACCATTGTCGGCAAATTCCCAGTTTTCATTGCCATAGGCGCGATACCAGGAACCGGATTCATCGTGCCACTCATATTCAAATCGGACAGCAATCCGGTTGTCCATAAAGCACCAGAGTTCTTTCTTCAAGCGGTAGTCCAGTTCCTTAGTCCATTTACGTCGAAGGAATTCGATAATCGCCGTGCGTCCGCTGAAAAACTCTGAGCGATTTCGCCATTCAGAATCGGCAGTATAGGCGAGGGCAACCCGCTGTGGATCACGAGTATTCCAAGCATCTTCAGCCGCCTGAACTTTAGTTTTGGCAGTTTCTAGAGTAAACGGAGGCAGAGGTGGTTTAGTTTCCATCGGTTGATTCCTTGATAAGTGGGTAGATTTGTCGATCGATCGCGGCTTACCAAGAACCCATGCGATCGAGAAAAGGAGAGAATTCTGGATCTGACCCGTGTAGAGGCAGGCTGCCTTCGATGCGCCACCCGCGATCAAGATGGAAGCGTAATAAGCGCTCTGCCCCTGCGTAGGCATTAATTTCAGCCCCTGACCAAATGACTTCAGCGCGGCCTGTCAGATAAAGCAAATTGCCTTGAGCAAAATCGATGAATAAGAGTCCAGCGCGGGGATTTAACTCCAGGTTGCCGAAGGTATTAAAGTGACAATTGCCGGAGAAGTCGGGGACAGTTAAGGTCTGATTATGATCGATCCGCACGAAGCCCGGTTTGCCGCCTCGGTGCGAAACATCCACGCCTCTCGCCGCTCCCGCCGATTCGGCTTGATAGGCGGTGGAGATGAAGAAGGTATCAGCCGCTCCAATCATGGCTTGTTCCGCCTCGCCTAGGGTTTCGAGCCGATGAATCGGTCTAGGAACAGTCGGATCATGAACACTGAGTTCAAACCGGCGGGCTTGGATGTATTGGGGACAGTTGCCAAAGCTCTGCCCGACTTGGACTTCAAAGCGATCGCCATGCGCTGCTGTTACCGTTCCATTCAGGCGATTTCGGCGACGGGTGTGCAGTTCGATACCCAGCAAGCCAATGTCGATGCCGTTGGCGAGGGTGGTCGCTAACGGATCGCCAAACAGGGGTTGGGCCGCAATTTGCAACGTGCGATCGCTCGGTGACGAGAGAAACCCTGGTTCCCCCACCAGAATCGAAGCCCAGGGGCGATCGCACGCATCCACCGTGCCCACAATCACATAGGGTAGTTGGGCAAAGAACTGTCGAAACTGATCGGGAAGATAGTCCCGAATGATGCGCCGTCCTTGCTTGTCCATCCGCTCTTGCGCTCCAAATCGAGCCTGAATTGCCAATTCACCCGCGTGGAAAGGCGATTCAGACTGTGACCAGCCTGTGTTTGCCATGGTAATTTTCTCCTGAGCTTGAGGAAATGAAATGATCGAGACAATTCCAGGAACTAAATGCCTGCCATTGGGATATAGCCAGGAAGTTGCTTCACCCGCTCAATCCATGCCAGCACCTGGGGATAAGCGCTGAGTTCAATCTTGCCATCTCGGGCTAGGGCGACATAGGGAAAGACAGCCACATCAGCGATCGTGGGTCGCTCAAACTCTAACCAGGTGTGGGTACTTAAATGCTGCTCCAGTTGAGTCAGAATAAACTCGGCTTTTTGGGTCGCCCGCTCAATGTTGATGTTTGTGCCAGCCCCAAACAAATGGTAGAGTCGCGCATTTTCCGGCCCTTGACGCACTTCACCAGCGGCGGTTGATAGCCAGCGGATGACCTGTGCTAAGGGTAGGGCTTCTAGCGGCAGCCAATGTTCACCGCCATATTGCCGTGCCAGATAGACCAGAATCGCTTGGGCATCGGCAAGCTGGGTTTCTCCGTCTACCAGGAGTGGCACTTGCCCAAAGGGATTGATTGCCAGGTATTCCGGTGATTTATGCTCACCTTTCATCAAATCAACTCTGACCCACTCATAGTCGAGATCGAGTAATGACAACATCAATCGGGCTTTATAACTGTTGCCAGAGACTTCGTGACCGTAAAGCTTAATCATTGGGATTTTCCTGTTGAGTATTAGTGTGAGTGCGAGTGATTTTGGCTTGCAAGACCTAGAGCGGTGTCAAATCTCCTGATGGTCAATTGGGTGAATAAACCGTGATTAGGCTACGCTGCTGCTGATTGGCGATCGCCGCGCTCCTTCACTGCGGCGAATATCCCGCCAGATTTGGGTCGCTGCTAACGCCCCATCGGCAGCAGCAATCACCACCTGATTCATCCCCAGTTTCAAATCACCCACAGCAAAAATGCGGGGATGGGAGGTGCGGTTCATATTATCTGTAATCAGATTGCCACCCTGGTATTCCAGGTCAATGTTTTTCAGATAATCAGCGTGATATTTAGACCCCATCGAAACGAGTCCAGTATCCAGTTCTACCACCGAACTATCGGCCAGTTCCACACCCGTCATCTGATGGTTTTCACCCAGGAAGCGAGCAATCGGTTGTTCGACTAATGTATAGCTTTGGGCCGTAAGGCGATCGCGGAATGCTGCACCCACCGCAAATTCACCATTCGTGAACAGAGTAATATGGGGAGTGAACCAACCCAAACTGAAGGCTACTTCCAGGCTTGATTCACTACTGCCAAACACCCCCGCCCGTTGATCTCGCATCTCATAACCATCACAGATCAGGCAAACGTGCAGATTATGTCCGGCATAGTCAAACACATTCTGCATATCGTCCAATTTGGGTAGGTGGTCGATAATGCCGCTGGCGGCAATCAGATAACGACTGCGGAACACCACGGCAGTGGGATGGCTGCGGCCTATCCGCACCCGCACTGCAAACGTTTCACCCTCATCCATGACTTCCTCCACATACGCATTGAGGTAATCACCCGCTAAAGACAAGTAATGCTCTTTGCCTTGCTTCAGCACATCCCGACCCGGGGTATTCGGCGGCAAGCCCAGGTAATTGTGCAATTCCTGCATCCACAGGGAGCGGGCCTTGCCCTTATCAATGACGAGCGTAGAGAGCAGATAGCGTTGAAGGTAGATTCCAGCAGATAACCCGGCGGCGCCTCCCCCAATAACTAGTACATCGTAAATTTTTTCAATTTGTTGACTGGGAGTTTGCTTTGAGATCTGCATCTGCACCTCCAATAGGCAGCTAAAGAGATTTACATCATTACCACCGAGAACCGCCTTCCAGTTCTTGCCAGGGTAAACAGTTGACTGACAAGAACTCACGCTCGAAGGGAAATAAACCGGATAAGAGCCAGAGTTGATCCTGACAATCCATCCTGACTATTCGGATTCGAGGTTCATCGCGTTGCTTGGGTTTCATTTCAGCCACCGTTGATAAAGAAAACCTGCTTTTGTACCGTTCGTTCGGTGTATTGATACTGTACCGTTCGTTCGGTATGATTGTCAATAGATAAACTCTATGTTTTAGTCATGTCTAAGCAAGCTCATGTCCCAACGCTGCTCAAACTGTTTCGACAGTTCGGTTATGAGGGTTTAACCCTCTCCAAAATTTCCCAGGCAACCGGGTTAGGAAAAGCCAGTCTCTACCATCACTTCCCAGGTGGTAAGGCGGAAATGGCTGAGGCTGCCCTCACTCAGGTAAATCAGTGGCTAGAGACATGTATTCTGCCAATCCTGAACCGCAAGGTGCAGCCAATCGACGCATTCCAGGCCATGTGTCAGGAAACAAGTCACTTTTTTCAGGAAGGACAAAATTCCTGTCTGTGGGCGGTGTTAGTATTAGAACAAACAAGTGATGACCTGTTTCACTCCCAAATTAGCTGGGCTTTTGCTACGTGGATTGAGGCGATCGCCCAGGTTCTAGTCATAGCCGGATTGGATGAAACAATGGCAAAGCAACGGGGAGAAGATGCCATGATCGCTATTCAGGGTGCATTAATTCTGTCCCATGGATTAAAAGATTTTGCGCCGTTTCAGCGCGTTATCAAACAATTACCGCAGCAACTTTGTCAGAATATTTAAGGCTGACCAAATGATTTTTCTTGTGTAAATATCGAAATTATTGTGTCTGACGATATTAAGTGGGATCTAAAATCACTAATAATCTTACTCAGATCTTGCACTATTCTCAATAGTGCCAGCGGATGGGCTTGAGAATGATTTCAAAGCCATGCTGCATCGCAATGTCCCAGTGACTCCTAATCTGATGTAGGAGGTCTTTCCAAACAACCTGCGGCAAGAGAATGACTTGGGCAAGTTCCCCTGCGGCTTTCCAATCTAGGCGCTGAGGTTTTGCCCAACAATGTGTCCAGTGTGCTAGTAACCCAAGTTGCGGGTTAGTTGGAGATGGGAGATGAGTGTGAAGCGCACTCAGGTCAACGAGTCGAACTCGCGAAAGCAGTTCGTAACCGATTGAGCGGGAGCAAAGGACTAGTCGATAAAAGCAGCTTTAAGGGTGAAAGCAACGATAAAAGTGGAAACTTTAAGCAAAAAGCCATCCATCGTCACCGCATGAATGGCTTTGGGAAATTGAACAGGAATGCCACTGAAAACAGTTTCGATGAAGTGGCGAGTGGTTTGCTTGATGTAAGCGAGAGCGGGAGAATCCGGGCGTTTGGAATTACGTTTACGAGCGACCTGTAAGGTAACAGCCTCGGTATCGCGAAGGGCATCCTCTATTTTGTAATCGGTGTAGGCAGCATCCGCATAGATTTCACTGTTTGCGGGCAGCGATAACGGCAAGGCATTGAGTCCCCGCACATCATTAGCTTCGCCGGGCAGAAAGGCAAATTCCACTGGAATGCCATCAGCGGTCGCTAGCAGTTGTACCCGAATGCCATAGAAGTAGCGCTTTTTGGATGCGATGTAGCCTCGGTAATCCTCGCATCGAACCAGACGAACTTGAGGAATCCGAATGTTGTCGCACAAGGGCACCGGAAAAGAATCGAGCCAGGATTCCGTACTCGAATGGATCGATTTGAGCACCATACCCAGACAGTCGAACAGGTCTAGTAATGGCAAAAATAACCGATGCAAGCGGCGATTAAACCGCGACTTACTCAACATCTTGGGCATCAACCCGGGTTCTTTGAGATAGTCCTGAGCATTCTGATGATTCCCACCGAAAAAGCGGGCAGAGACAAGTGCGGTGGTGATTACTTCCGCATCGCTCAGTTGCACTCGGACATCCTCCTGATGCCCAATCGCTTTGAGCAGGTCATCGGTGATGGCATAGATCGCTATAATTTCAGGAAGCATTTTTTCTCTCCAGGAGTTACAAGACCTTGGAGAGGCTTTATTTGTTTTGCTCCTGCTGCCGCTTATAACTAGCAACTCAAGTTAGTACAAAGGCGACCAGAGACAACACGAGCCAGCGGTAGAGTCCCAGCAAGGTGGATTGACCAAAGCGATGCAAAC
>NZ_PVWG01000053.1:0-27645 GCF_003003695.1 Phormidesmis priestleyi ULC007 | reverse complement strand
GGGATCAATTCTGGAACAAGCTGAATCAATATGGCTTTTCCATTGCGCTCTAAGGGTATCAAATAAAGGTCGCACCCCTGCTAACACAAATCGCCGCCTGTCTCCCCCAATCCTGAATCAAGATACCGACTCCCTCAACGGCTTAAACACTATCCAGGGTTACAGCACCCAACGCCAAGAAGCCACCCCCGAAGCCGTGCACCAAGCCTATCAAACCATGCTGGCAAAGCAACAGACTGAAACCGAAAAACTTGCCCTCTACCGTGCCGCCTCCGACGCTGCCCGTTTAGCAGAATGGGAATTCCACAACGCAGTTCTAGCAATGAAAGAAGTTGTGCGAGGACAATTCGGTGCCGACAGTAATGAAGCCCAGTCCGTTGGCTTGAAGAAAAAATCAGACCGCAAGCGCCCTTCCCGTCAAAAACTCGCTGCCGCCAGTTAGCAAATTGGGATTACCGGATAACAAAGCGATCGCACCCACTGATTAACCGATTAAACAGAGGGGCGATCGCTCTTCTCATCGCTTACAAATTCAGCTTCCTTCGCATCACTTCTCTGGCAACTTCATAATCTTCACCAATGAGATAGGAGAAGTGATAGTAACTGGCGAGGTAGAAATCACAGCCGAATTGTTGATAGCGATCGGCAACTGCCAAAAAGCCATACCGCGCCGACCATTCGTCGTTGAAGTAGGATTCATGAAACGAGTCATGCAGAAATAGCGTTAATGTTTGATGATTCACCCCTGGAATGAGACGAATAAGCTCAATATTTGGATGATGAGAACGGGGCACTGGCAACAGCACCTCAAACCTATCAAACGTTAAAAACTCCGCCAAATCTGCTTCGGTTGTTTCATAATAGGGAGAGGCATTTTCTGGTAGGGCGACGAAATGCTGCCAAGATAGAAAGAACTCATGCTTGGCATCAAGTCCAGGATCGATGTCTAACCGCCAACGATCGTCCTGACAAAGATCCTCTATCACTTCACTTGGAAGATATGCCAGTTGCATAGGTTGACCTACTCTACAGTGACACTTTTGGCGAGGTTGCGAGGCTGATCGACATCTAAGCCACGACGGGCAGCAATGTGATATGCCAACAACTGAAGCGGAATCACCGTCAAAATCGGTGACAGCAATTCATCGACATGAGGCACCGGGATGAGCGTATCAAACGTATCTGCCGCTTCTTGCTCATCCATCGGAGTCACGCCGATCAGTCGAGCATCTCTCGCCCGTGCTTCTTGAGCATTAGAAAGAACCTTTTCGTAAACCGCTCCGGGCATGGCGATCGCTACCACAGGCACCTTGGCATCTAAAAGCGCGATCGGGCCATGCTTCATTTCACCAGCAGGATAGCCTTCGGCGTGAATGTAGCTGATTTCTTTGAGTTTCAATGCACCTTCGAGAGCGATCGGAAAGTTAATCCCGCGTCCCAAGAAAATAAAGTCTTGAGTCTCTGCAAAGTCATGGGCGAGTTCTTCGATATAGCGCTCCTGACTTTCTAGCACCACTTCCATCTGAGCCGGGAGCTGCCGCAGTCCGACCAAAATTTCTTCGAGTTGCTCTGGAGATTTAGCCTGACGGCGATCGGTCAGATCCAACGCGAGGCCATAGAATGCCATCACCTGAGCGACAAACGTTTTGGTAGCCGCTACGCCGATCTCAATGCCTGCGTGGGTGTCGATGATGTTGGGAACCAAATCACCTAAAGAGCTTTCGGGGCGGTTGGTGATGCCGAGCAGACGGGACTGCAATTCTGGTTGAGTGAAGCTCGATCGCCGCTTTTTCTCCATCTCCAAGGCGGCTAATGTGTCGGCTGTCTCACCGGATTGAGTGACCCCGATCGTCAGGGTATTCGGCGTAATCGGTGCAGGCGCATAGCGAAATTCTGACGCATAATGCACCGTAGTCGGAACTCCTGCCAATTGCTCTAAAAGATACTTTCCGACTAAGCCAGCGTGCCAACTCGTCCCGCACGCCACGATTTGAATGTGCTGTAAATCTGCCAGCAATTCGGGCGCTAAACCGAGATGAATCGGTGATTTATTTGCATCTGTCGCCGCCCATTCACCATCAAAATAGGCTTCTAAACAAGCGCGAACGACTCCAGGCTGCTCGTAGATTTCTTTGAGCATGAAGTGTTTGAAGCCCTGTTTCTCTACCATGACGGGGTTCCAATTCAACGTGCGCGGAGTCTTTTTGAGTCGATGTCCATCAAAGCTGTAAATCTCAACGCCCAAAGGAGTCATGCGGGCAATTTCACCATTCTCAAGCGGCAAAACGGCACGGGTGTAAGGGACTAGCGCGGGAGTATCAGACGCACAGTAGAATTCGCCTTGCCCAAATCCCAAAACGACGGGGGCTTGTTGACGCGCCACGATTAGTTCGTCGGGATAATCGGCAGAGATAACGGCGATCGCAAAAGCTCCATGGAGTTGATTGACCACCAAGCGAACCGCTTCGAGCAGCGACGAATCTTCAAGCGTTGCTAGTTGCTCTGCAATTAAGTGGGGAATGACTTCGGTATCGGTGTCTGATCGAAACTCACAGCCGCGACTTTTTAACGCTTCGCGCAGTTCTCGGTAGTTTTCGATAATGCCGTTTTGGATGACTGCAATTCGCTGGTCAGTATCCATGTGAGGATGGGCGTTATATTCTTCGGGTTTGCCGTGGGTTGCCCAGCGAGTGTGAGCGATGCCAATGCGAGCGGGATTGTCTTCGCCAGCGAGTTTTTCTTCGAGGTTGATCAATTTGCCCTTGGCGCGGACACAGTGAATTTCACCTTCTAAAACGGTGGCGATTCCGGCTGAGTCATAGCCTCGATATTCGAGTTTGCGAAGCCCTTCGAGCAAGATCCCGCTAGCGGCTTGCGTTCCGATGTAGCCGACAATTCCACACATAGCCCACTCCTTGATGAATGTTTTATAGATTGTTTTACAGAACGACCTCATTTACCTACAGACTTACAGGTAGACTTCTCTACGGTGCTTGACTCGAATAACAGCAATTACCTTGTCTTCTCGACTGAAATCGTAAAGCACACGATAGTCACCGACCCTGAGCTTGAAAAAGTCTGACAGGTCTCCGGTCAATGATTGCGGTTTGAGTTGGTCAAAGTTTTTAGCCAGCCAGTCGATTTTACTGATAATGCGTTCTCGGATCGTTTGATCCAAAGCACCGAGATCGGAAATGGCTTCAGGCTCAAATTCAACAAGGTAGCTCATGAAAAGGTGAGACCAAATCGTTTCGCTACTTCTTCAGCCGGAATTCCTCGTTCTCCTGCGGCTCGACGCTTGCGGGATTCAAACAGTTGTTGTTTGATTTCGGGTCGAATTTCTTTACCCTCATCGGGATCGCCAAGCAACTCTCCTAAAGTTTCTATGACAGTCTCTCGAATTAAAGCCTTGAGTTCCTCAGTAGTCAAATCTTTCACTTGCATGAGACGAGTGTTATGTGGACTAAATTTAGTTTACTTCGTCTAGCTATTACCAGCCTTCATCTCTTTGCCCTGTGTTCTTGCAAGAGCTTGTGAATGAAGCGATCGCGCCCGCTGACCTGCTGGAGGAACGTTCGTTCTGTTGCGTAGTTGAGAAAGCGGGCATAGTTCCAGAAAATGAAGTTCTACTTGAATGGGTTGATGAGTGTGAGTCGCTGTTCCACAAGCAAACCATCTTGCATATCCTCTGAATAGAAAACCTCGGCATCAGTGAATAAAGCACTGGCAATAATCAAGCCATCCCAAAAAGAAAAGTGATAGCGCGATCGTAAGTCAGAGGCTTTGATTAGAATTTCAATATTTGGAGCAACAACCGCACAACGAGCCTCAAAGGTTTGAATGAGCAGCTTAATTTGTGCTTCAGTAAAAGCGGCTTTCTTTAGAGCATTGGCGCAAACTTCGTTAATAACTTGTGTGCTAACAATAATATTTTCTGAATCGGTCAAAGTTTGTGCAATGCTGCGCTTTCTTTCGCTTTCTTGAGTCGTTGATGATTGATTCTCTAGAAGATAATACAACCAGATGTTTGAGTCTAAAAAGCATCGTTGTTGGGTCATCATCGATCGTGACTTTCATCTCTTGTGAGAAAGCGATCGACCTTAACCGGATTTTTTGCTAGTTCATCCATGAAGTCGGGTCGTGAGGTTTGTTTTGTAGATTGCTTGACTACAATAATCTTGACAGTGTTTGCTCCCACGATTTCTTGTTTGTATTCATCGGGGATTACGATTTCACCATTTTCAACTTTTGCTTGAAACTCTACTGTGATCATGACAATTCTCCAACGTGCATCACCCCATTCTACTGCTTTCAATCCTCATCCCTTTGCCAGGTGTTCTTGCAACAGTTTGTGAACGAAGCGATAGCGCCCACCGACTCGCTGGAGAAACATTCGTTCTGTGGCGTAGTTGAGAAAGCGGGCAAAGTTCCAGGGGATGGCGTGGCTGCGAAAGAGGACGAGACGAAGTGAGAAGTGTTGAATGCAGGCTTGTCCGCCAATCCATTGGAAGCTAAACCAAACTAAAATTTGCAATAGCAAAGCAATATTGTTCAATTCAGTAATACTGGATTTGTATGTTTGCAGTAGTAACGTTTGGATAAAGGCAGCAATGACTACCGCGAGGGCGACACATAGAGCTACGTTATTAATTGACCTCGAAATACCTTGGTTTGGACGATTTGGACGAATTCGACTTTCAACGTCTACTTGTAGGCTGTCAATCAACACTCTAATTAACATTTCAACTAAAGCTGCAATCATCCCGAAAGATAAGCCAGCAATCAGCACAACAATCAAGGCAAAGAATAGCACCTTAAGCAGTGGACCACTTAGCGCACCACTCAATACGGCACTCAACATAGAAATTAGCCCAAAAGACAATCCAAAAATTAAACCAATTCTCATTCCATCAATTAGATAAGACGATATATTCCTAGTAGCTCTCTTTATTGCCGCTTGTGTGAAACAAATTTGTAGCTTTTCGACAGTATTTATATTTTTTAATCCAGAAATCAGTCCACTAACTGAGCCAAGAATTAAGCCAATTACTAGTAAATCCAGCAGACTGGCTCTGCTCATAGATCCAAAAACTATTGCACCGATGAGTCCAAAAACTATTGCACTGATTAGCCCAGAAATTAGACTAAATACCAGTCGATAGAAACACTGCTGGCGATTCTTTATCAACCAAGCGGGTTGCATTCTTTCAATCAAAAACTCGCTTTCTGACTCACTTTGTAACTGTCTCGCTAAGTTCACTAACCATCGACGAGTTTGCTTTGCAGGAGGCTCTTTCTCGATGTTGTACATTCGACTGTTAATTGATCTGTGCAGCATCTTCTCGACATAGGCATCTAGCAAAAAATCAAGCCGTTCTTGAGTAGACCGCAACGCCTGCCAGCGCTCTGCAAGCTCTTCTCGGTAAGCGACCAGAGTAATGCTTAACAGCAATGGTTGACGCACCAGCGATCGCAACTCTGCATCTGCGCCCAACACCTGCCACAAGTTGAGTCGATTCACCTCACTCAAATATTGCTCAATCTGCGCGTCAGACAACTCTTGCAGATAAATTGCGCCATTGAGGTCTAGCTTTTGAGGATAGAGTTCATATTCCTCGCGCCGACTGCACACGACGATCGCTTCCGGCTTGCCCTCCCCTGTCAAAAACTGATTGATCGCCCTCACACAGGCAGGCTGAAGATCCGATCGCACTTCATCCAATCCATCCAATAACGGTAAAAGCTTCTGATCCTCCAGCCACTTGGCGCTAATTTTGGAGCCGATGCCTTTTGTGGTGAGTTCTACGATCGTCCAATCTTTCAAACTTAGGCGCGGATCTTTCCAAGACGACAAATTGAGCAAAATCGGCATCGGGGCGCTGGGATCATCCAATGCTTTTTTGACCAGTGATTGCGCCAGTTCTAAAAGCGTCGTTGTTTTACCCGCACCAGGTTTTCCCAAAATCAACAGCTTGCCTTGAATGTCGGCGCGATCGAAGACGCTCAAAATTTCGGTGTCTGGCGCGATCGCTTCTGTGATCTGTCCGCTTTTGACCTCCATATCCCAAAGCCGCCGCACTTGATCAAGATCGATCTCCTTGCCCAGGTTGATCAAGATTTGATTGTGCAGCGAAGTCGCTAATCGTCCTAAAATTTCTTTTTCAAAAGCTTTCAGCCATTTCACTTCGCGATCGGGACGTTTTCTCGATCGTTGATCTCCGATGTAAACATTTCCTGTGAGATGCTCGATCGGAATTTGATCACGTCCATCATTTTTGTATTCTCGTGACATCTACGATCCACCAATTCGGGTATTGTCACCGTCGATCTTGTCGATATTAATTTGATCCCGACCGTAGTTGATGTATTCCCGATTATCAACTGTTTGATTGTTGTTAATTTGTTGAGCAATCTGACGGATCTCAGTCGCAAAGGCTTGATCCTCATCCATTTCGAGGTCAAGATATTTGGTGAACTTTGTCAGCGATTCTTCAGTTCCTTGCTGCTCGATTTCAGCGATCGCTACTTCCGCCCGTTGATTTCCCGCAAACTTCGACTTGATAAAATCTCGGAGCTTCTTCACACCCTCCATTCCGCCGCCGATCGACTTTTTAGCGATTTCTCCCGCACCAGATTTAATGAATTCGTTAAACGCGAGGGCAGCGATCGTCACAGCAGTGATAGGTTCAGGCATGGGTCAAAAATTCTCTACGCTGACTCTTTTATAGCCGACGATCGAGATGTTGTCTGAAAGCCCTAAATTGACGTGAATTCGATGAAGCTTTTCGCTTCGTTCTGAGCGGCTTCTGCCCCCTAAATCCCCCAAATTGGGGGACTTCAAGCCAAGCCTTCCAGTTCAAAGTCCCCCAGAATGGGGGATTTAGGGGGCTTTCCGAATCCACAATCGGAGCAAACCATGCCTATCGAACTTATTGAACTGCCGTTAAATTGAGAGGTGACGATCGGTTCGCCGACTCGTCCAATATTGCCAAAAAAAAGGAGGCAAGATTGCCCCCTCTAGTTTTGAACCCACATGAATGAAAAATAGATTGCGTATAAGTTTTGCTTAGTAAGCCAAGCCCATACTGCGCGTCGTTTCGGCACCCAGGTAGACCCGGATGCTCAAAAAGTCGGTAGGACAAGCAGTTTCGCACCGCTTGCAGCCTACACAATCTTCCGTTCTGGGAGAAGATGCGATCTGCCCTGCTCTACACCCGTCCCAAGGAACCATCTCCAGAACATCGGTAGGGCAAGCGCGGACGCATTGAGTACACCCAATGCAGGTGTCGTAGATTTTGACTGTATGAGACATATTTATGAATGGCTCCAGATTCGTGCTTGTTGCTGTGGCAACGTCTGCAATTCTGCGATCGAACGGTGCAAAACACCGCCAAACCTCAGAATCATTGCTTAGTGTACTTCACAGCGTAGCCGCACTCTTTTAAGCAGTTGCAAAACTTTAAACTCCGTAATCTGGAGGGTCACGCTAGTTTTTAGAGCTGACCTCTGAGAGTGATTTTTTTACCCACTCAATATTATCCACAATCATTGAACATATTGGCTTGTCACTTTCAAGCTTGCAGAGTTCTGCTGATTTCTGGTAATCACTAATCGCCAGTCTGTAGTTTTTCTGCGCTTCAGCAGGATTTCGATCTTCTGCTGAACCTCCGAGGTGGTTGTATACTTGCCCTCGATCGTCGTACAAACCTACCAACGACAAAGAAGAGTTTTTATCTTTTCCACTCGAAACGATTTTTATCGCTTCTGTGAAATCTGCGATCGCGCCCTCACGATCGCCTGACTGCGATCGAATCCAACCTCGGTTAAAGTGAGCTAAAGCGTTATTGGGATCTTTGTAGATTCGTATATCTTCTTCTATCGTGGTGAACGGTATACCTTGCATTGAAAGAAGTACAATTCTCAGCCCGCCTACGATCGCTACAAAAACAATGCTTGAACTCACCAAATAGAGAATGACAGCTTTTTTGCGGGATTTGTGGATAGTCATCAGTGATACGGGAGAAAGATTTGCTCGGTCTGAACTCTAGATCACCTGAGTTGCTGAACTTGAGCGATCGTCAGTCCTGTTTTCTGGGCGATCGTTTCTGTATCTAGAAGATCAAGGAGCGATCGGGCAATTTCCAGACGCTCTTCTTGTCGCCCTTCTTGTCGTCCTTCTTGTCGCCCGTCCTGTTTGGCTTTGAGGATGGCATTGCGGTTGTCATGCAAAACCATTTGTCGATTCTCCAGCACTTCTAACTCCTTACGGCTCAATCTGCTCTGCTTTGCCACCGTGAAGGCATGGTCGATCGCTGCCACTTCTCTCATTTTGGCTGGCACCGATTCTAACTGGTTCGCAGACTTCAAGAAATATAGCCATTTGTCTACCAGAGTTTCGAGATCATCTAGCGTCTTGTTAAACTTTGGTAGCTCGACAAACACCAATTCAATATCATCGCTGTAGTCTGTCAGGTCGTCTTTTTCTTTGAGTCGATAGCGAGATAGGACACGATCGTTGCCCGGAAACATCTCAAAGTCCGTAATCGTCAGAGCGATGACTGGGTTGAGCAGTGTGTAATCTTCTCCAACCCCTAACTGAATCGAGAAAGCTTTGGCAGCGTTGTATAAGATTCTTTTCTCAAACCCCAACACATTCAAGACCTGCATCTCAATGATCACGGTTGTGCCGTCAAAGAGCGTTGCTTTAACATCCAAATATGAATCCTTGATTCCCTTAATTCGAGGAGCTTGATAGGGATCGAGAATAATGAGATCTCGAATCATGTCTTGCTCGTCGTAAACAAGGGCGTTGAGAAAACTGATCAAGATGTCTTTGCTTTGCTTGGAGCCAAAGATTTTCTTGAAGGCAAAATCAGTTTTAGGGTTGATGAAGACGCTCGGCATCGACTGTCTTGTGTAGTGATTTAATTCGATCGGATCTCAAGTCTTTTGACGCATTTTTAAAGTCCCAATTTTTCTAAAACAGGACGCGTTGAAACGATATGACGATCGAGGCCCAACTCATTCGGACTGACACCGAGCGCCAAGGCCACGAGTTGAGGCAAATGCAGCACAGGTAATCCAAGTTTTTGACCAATCACCTTTTCAACTTCGGGCTGTCGAGAGTCGAGATTCAAATGGCAAAGCGGACACGGTGTGACCATGCAATCTGCCCCGGCAGCGATCGCTTCTTGAATATGCATTCCTGCCATTTTAAAGGATTGTTCAGGGGCATAACTGGAAAGCGGCCATCCGCAGCACTGAGTCCGACCGCGATAATAAATTGGGGTTGCGCCCACAGTTCGGAAAACATTCTCCATCGACTCTGGTTTGAACGGATCGTCATAGCGAATGTGGTCTTGTCCGCGCAATAAATAGCAGCCGTAGAATGCAGCACAGTTTAAGTTAGAAAGTTTGCGAGTCACTTGCTCGGCGATCGCTTCCAGCCCATAATCTGCCACAAGCGCCCACAGCAGATGCTTAACGTCGGTCGAACCTTTGTAGGGTGAACAGCCCTCTTTTGTGAGAAATCCATTCACTTGTTCGAGATAAGCAGGATCATTGGCTTGAGCGTCTTTTAACCGCTCATCAACGTGACCGATGACTCCCTGACAGGTGCTGCAATGGGTCAGCAAAGGCAGATTTAATTGCTCGGCTAAGGCAATATTGCGGGCGTTTACGGTGTCTTCGAGCAGTTGAGAATCTTCTTTAAAGGTGCCAGACCCGCAGCAAGAAGCTTTTTTAAGCTCAACTAGCTCGATTCCCAAAGTTCGAGTCAAGGCTTTTGTCGATTGGTCAAGCTCCCGGCAAGCTCCTTGAGCAACACAACCGGGAAAATAGGCGTATTTGAGCGTAGACGATCGCATAGTTTAAGATCAAAAAGAAACAGTACAGGTCTTAAAGCAAAAACTAAGTCGCTCAAAACTTGTCATTCAAATCTATCATCGCTGATCTTCAGGGCTGGGAGAATTTTTTCACCGTTCAAGATCGAGCCGAAGATTTGCGGGTTTTATAGAGAACCCGATCGGAAACTGACTGACGATTCGCTTTGCAAAGATCTTAAGGATCGCGCTTTCAGATAAGATGTGAAAATGCTCAAAATTATGTCGTCCCTAAAGCACGTGTGACACGTCTCAATGGCTGACATGACGGAGGGAGAACCACATTAGAACTTAGTGAAAACGGTTGCGGCAGCAACGAGTGAGGAAGACTATGAGCGCAAATGAGATTTTCGAGAAAGTTCAAAAAATCGTCGCCGATCAATTGGGTGTAGAAACCAGTGCAGTGGTTCCTCAAGCCAGTTTTCAAAATGATCTGGGTGCAGACTCGCTAGATACGGTCGAGTTGGTGATGGCGCTAGAAGAGGAGTTTGAGATCGAAATTCCTGACGAAGCCGCAGAAGAAATTTTGACGGTGCAATCGGCTGTAGACTACATCAACAATAAAGTCACCGCCTCCGCTTAACAGAAATTTGAGTGTTAACGGTTGAGTGATGAACTGCCCCTCTCCCTCAACTGTCAACATTCGGAGTTCAAATCTTTTCTAATTTTGGGTGTTGAAACCCTTTGAATCGACATCATGACAAATCTTGTAAGTAAGCGCGTTGTTATCACAGGTCTGGGCGCAATAACTCCCATCGGCAACACCCCAACTGACTATTGGGATGGGCTAATGAGAGGGCAAAATGGCATCGCACCGATTACGCTGTTTGACGCTTCTCGCCACGGTTGCCGAATTGCAGGCGAGGTCAAAGGCTTTGACCCTCACGAGTATATGGAGCGCAAAGAAGCCAAACGCATGGATCGGTTCGCTCAACTTGCTGTGGCAGCTAGTAAGCAGGCGCTTGCAGATGCTCAGTTTGTTATCAATGACCTGAATGCAGAACAGGTGGGCGTAATGATCGGCACGGGCATTGGTGGGCTGAAAGTGCTGGAAGATCAGCAGGAAATTAACCTCATTAAGGGGCCCGATCGCTGTAGCCCCTTCATGATTCCGATGATGATCGCCAATATGGCGGCAGGGCTGACCGCCATTCACACTGGGGCAAAAGGCCCTAACTCGTGTGCGGTGACGGCCTGTGCAGCCGGGTCAAATGCGATCGGAGATGCCTTTCGTCTAGTGCAGCGCGGCTATGCCCAAGCAATGATCTGCGGCGGCACCGAAGCAGCCGTCACGTCCCTATCAGTGGCCGGGTTCGTCGCGTGTAAGGCGATGTCTAGCCGCAATGATGATCCAGCTCACGCCAGCCGACCCTTTGATAAAAGCCGCGATGGTTTTGTCTTAGGCGAAGGTGCCGGAGTTTTGATTCTTGAGGAGTTGGAACATGCGCTAAGTCGAGGAGCCAAAATCTATGCGGAGATAGTCGGCTATGGCATGACCTGCGATGCCTATCACATCACGTCTCCCGTTCCAGGCGGAGAAGGCGCAGCAAGGGCAATTCAGCTTGCGCTCAAAGATGGAGGCTTGGCTCCTGAACAGGTTAGCTACATCAACGCTCACGGCACCAGCACGCCGATGAATGATTCGACCGAGACTGCCGCCATGAAAAAGGCGCTAGGTGAACACGCTTACAAGATTGCGGTGAGTTCGACCAAATCGATGACGGGGCATCTGCTGGGGGGATCGGGTGGCATTGAGGGTGTTGCGGCGGTGATGTCGATCGCTCACGACAAAGTTCCGCCCACCATCAACTTAGAAAACCCCGACCCCGACTGCGACTTAGATTATGTGCCCCACCATAGCCGCGAAATGCCTGTAGAGGTAGCGTTATCTAACTCCTTCGGGTTTGGTGGCCACAATGTGACGTTAGCGTTTAGAAAATACGTTAAGTAATGCTTGTGTTATGCCCGCTTGTCTGAAATTATTAAGAAGTTGTTAGAAGTCGGCAGCTTCTAATAACTTTTACTGATAGGTACAATTGCTTACCCTCGTTCATAATAGAGAGTAGGTGATCCCCTGTCAGGAAACGGTGCCACCTGAACTTTTTCTGCCTGTCATTCCTGCCCAGCCATAAACCGTCCTTCATTACACACACAAGATCATGGTCGTTGCAGCCCAATCACTCGAAGAACTTTGTATTAATGCGATTCGCTTTTTGGCGATCGATGGGGTTGAAAAAGCAAAATCAGGACACCCTGGCTTGCCAATGGGTGCGGCTCCGATGTCTTTTGTCCTATGGGACAAATTCATGCGGTTCAACCCTAAAAATCCTTTCTGGTATAACCGCGATCGGTTCGTTTTGTCGGCGGGTCATGGCTCGATGCTTCAATATGCCCTGCTTTATTTGACAGGCTACGATAGCGTCAGTTTAGATGACATTAAACAATTTCGTCAGTGGGGGTCAAAGACTCCGGGGCACCCCGAAAACTTTGAAACAGCCGGGGTTGAAGTGACCACAGGACCCCTCGGTCAGGGGATTTGTAACGGGGTCGGCTTGGCGATGGCAGAAGCGCACATGGCGGCGACTTTTAACAAACCGGATGCGACGATCGTCGATCACCACACTTATGTAATTTTGGGTGACGGCTGCAACATGGAAGGCGTTTCGGGTGAAGCCTGTTCACTAGCGGGTCACTTAGGGTTGGGCAAACTGATCGCCCTTTATGACGACAACCACATTTCAATTGATGGTGATACTGCGGTTTCATTCACCGAAGATGTTGGAATGCGCTTTGAGGCTTATGGCTGGCACGTTCAGGCGGTTCCCGATGGCGACACGAATTTAGATGCGATTCAAGCGGCGATCGAGGCAGCAAAAGCCGTCACCGACAAGCCTTCTCTAATTAAAGTTAGAACCACGATCGGCTACGGTTCTCCCAACAAGCAAAATACGGGAGGCGTTCACGGGGCTGCATTAGGTGGCGAGGAAGTTGCCGCCACCCGTCAAAACCTAGGTTGGGATTATCCCCCGTTTGAAGTGCCTGAAGATGCGCTCAATCACTGGCGTAAAGCCATCGATCGCGGTGCAAAACTCGAATCTGATTGGAACGGAGCGCTAGACACCTACAAGTCAAAATATCCCGCAGAAGCGGCTGAGTTTGAGCGTCGTTTGAGTGGCAAACTCCCCGAAGGTTGGGTGAGTGCGCTGCCGACCTACACCCCCGCAGACAAAGCGCTGGCGACTCGTCAAACCTCTGAGAAGACTTTAAACGCTCTGGCTCAAGCGATTCCTGAACTGATTGGCGGTTCGGCTGACTTGACCCACTCTAACTTGACCTTGCTAAAAGGCTTCCCCGACTTCCAGAAGGGCAGCTATGCAGGGCGCAACTTGCGTTTTGGAGTTCGTGAACACGGGATGGGCGCAATTTGTAACGGCATTGCGCTATCGGGTTCGGGTTTGATTCCCTACTGCGCGACCTTTTTAGTATTTGCAGACTATATGCGGGCGGCGATTCGTCTCTCGGCATTGTCGCAAGCAGGCGTGATTTACGTCATGACCCACGACTCGATCGCGCTTGGCGAAGACGGCCCGACTCACCAACCTGTGGAAACGATCGCGTCTCTCCGTGCCATTCCTAACCTGTTGGTCTTCCGTCCGGCAGATGGGAACGAGACTTCTGGCGCTTACAAGATTGCGATCGAGCGTCGCAATCAGCCTTCGCTGTTGGCAATGACTCGTCAAGCGCTGCCTAACCTCGAAGGAAGCTCGTTTGAAGGCGTGGCTCGTGGGGCTTACATTCTGTCTGGTAGCGATGACTTGCCCGAAATCATTTTGATCGGCACGGGCAGCGAAGTCAGCCTTTGCGTCCAAGCTGCCGAGAAGCTGCGGGCAGACGGTCGTAAAGTTCGCGTCGTCTCAATGCCGTGCTGGGAACTGTTTGAAGAGCAAGACGAGCATTACAAAAATGCCGTATTGCCCAAAGCAGATCAAAAGCGGTTGGTGGTTGAAGCGGCTTCTAGCTTTGGCTGGCACAAATATTCGGGCAGCGAAGGTGCGATCGTCAGCATCGATCGTTTTGGGGTCTCGGCACCTGGCAACATTGCCATGGAGAAGTTTGGCTTCACGGTTGATAACGTCGTCGCTGAAGCCAAGAAAGTGCTTGGCTAATCAATGACTGTGATCTTTGAGTGATCTGAAATGGCTCCTTAAAAGGAGCCTTTTTTTAACGTCAGTTCGACAGAAGTGGTTCGCTCCGGTTGTGAATTCGGGAAGCCCCCTAAATCCCCCAAAATTGGGGGACTTTGAACCGGAAATTTTGACTTGAAGTCCCCCAAATTGGGGGATTTAGGGGGCAGAAGCCGATGACAACGAAGCGAAAAAACTCGTCGAACTGACGTTTTTTAAGGGTTATTCTGGTCGAAACTGATACGTGACGGTGACTCAAAGTTAGCCTTCTGACCTATGGCGATCGTTCTAATTTTTGCTTCATTTCTATTCGCGATCGCAATTCTCTACCTCAGAGAGAATCAGTTTAGGCTGGCTTTTATCAAAGCGTGTATTATTCACGGCTGTTTGATTATTTTCTCAACAGAGCTTTTGAGCCTGACCCGATCGCTTGATTTTACTCATGTTGCTTCGTTCTGGCTGATCACTTCTCTAGTGAATTTTTCAGTTCTGTGGAACTGTTATCGCAAATTACCCGCTAATAGAACTTTTAAGCTTAAGTCTAATTTTGAAACCCTTGATCGGGCGAGTCAAATCTCGATTGCTGTAACAATCGCAGTGCTGTTAATTAGTTTAATAACGGCTTTAATCGCGCCTCCAAATAATTGGGACTCGATGACTTATCACATGCCGCGCGTAATGCATTGGATTCAAAATCGAACGGTTGCCCATTATCCAACTCATAGTTTACGTCAAATTTCTTTTCCTCCGGGTGCAGCCTATATCGTCACACATCTACAAATTCTTGCGGGTGGCGATCGCTTTGCAAATTGTGTTCAGTGGCTATCATTTGTTGGCAGCATTTTTGGTATTTCGCTGCTTACCAAAAAGCTGGTTGGTGAGCAAGCACAGTGGATTAGTTTAGTCCTTTGTGCCAGCATTCCAATGGCGATCGCTCAATCGACAACGACTCAGACGGATTTAGTGACGAGTTTTTGGCTGGTTTGCTTTACCTACTTTTTGTTTGCGTCACCAGATTTTAAATCTAATCTTTTTTGGATGATCGGCTCACTTGGTTTGGCTTTAGTGACAAAACCAACCGCAATTATTTTTGGAATTCCTTTATTTGTAGTGTTTGGGTTTCTTACCTTTAGAAGGAGTTTTATACAAAATTCCAGCGTAATCAAATCTTGTTTGAATACGGTTAAAGTTTGCTCGATCGTAGGACTTGGCAGCTTAACTTTTCCAATTTGGAGCTGGTTAAGAAATGCTCAAACTCTGAATCAATTTCTTGGCACCGACATGGGAACTAGAAGTGAAGTTAATAGTCTGCCTGAGCTAATCTCAATCTTTCTGAAAAATCTATCGCTTAATTTAACGCTGCCCGGACTTAGACAATTCATCACATTGATCCATGAGTATTTTCTGAAGGTTGATGTTAACAAGCCTGCTTTAACACTTGGCAATCCCGTTGTCGCTTTTAGCACTATAAGGACTTCGCCTCTGAATTTACTATTTCCGATGGAAGATTCAGTTGCGAATCCAATCCATCTGATTTTGGGAGTGGTAGCAGTCTCTTATCTATGGAGTTCGTACTTTCGCCGAGCTGATCAGAAGTTGAGATTACTCCTTTTGTCAGGAGCGATCGCGACTGGTTATTTGTTGTATTGCTATTTATTAAAGTGGCAACCTTGGGGAAATCGATTGCTTCTGCCTCTATTTATATTACAAACCCCGATTATTAGTTATTATTTAGCGGATTGTCTCAAAATAAGAAGTAATTTGTCTGTTAAGCTGACGAGTCTGATTGGAGTTGTGGCAATTTTATATGCCTTAACTCCAATTAGGCACCCTCTAGTTCCCTTGCCAAATTGGTCACCTTATTTAGCACAGGGACAGTCGGAATCAATCTTGTGGTTACCACGTCAACAAATTTATTTCGGTGGCTCTCTTAAATATTTAGAGATTACTGATCGCAAAATTGTGGACACTGTGATCGATCGAGATCACTGCCACACGATCGGGCTGATTTCTGGCGAGGATGATTGGGAATATCCGCTTTGGGTATTGTTCAATGAAAAAACATCAGGAAATTTCCGCCTCAAACACGTAGATGTAAAAAACGAGTCTGCCAAGTTAGAACCAGAATTTCCCGACTCAGAGCTTTGCGCGATCGTCTCCACAAAAGGACATATACAGTCGATTCCTTAAAAGCGATTAAATAAACTGTTTGTATTGATACTGTTTGATATGCAATACTAAAATTATTAATATTCTTAATAGCCGACCCTGTGAAGCCGATAAAAGCCAACCAATTTCAAGACACAACGCCTCAACTCAATGCAAAAAGTGCCGCCCAAGAGCCATTCATGCCAATGCTGCGGGAGTTAGCTCAGACTTATCAGGCATTTTGTGCATACGATGAAGCCCACATTCGCGAATTGGGACTGACACCGCCGCAATTTGACGTGATTGCGACGCTCGGCAACACATCGGGAATGTTTATGAATCAACTGGCAGAAAAAACGCTGGTTACTAAAGGCACCTTAACGGGGATTGTCGATCGCTTAGAGCAAAAAGGCTTAGTCCGACGTGAAGTGCCGCCTAAAAATCGTCGATGCTTTTTGATCGTCTTAACGTCAGAAGGTGAGCAGGTGTTTGAAGACGTGTTTCCTGCACACATTGCTTATTTAAAAGAGCGATTTGATCAACTTGATCCGCAAGAATTGTCACAGATTAAATCGGCTCTGCAACGGTTGCGAGAAATTCTTTAGATTCGTTGCGCTGGATTGCCAAAAATCTGTCTCAGAATGCCGATCTACCGCTACAGTGAAAGCGTATCTTGACCAAAGCGATCGGAGACAAAGCGTGGACTCAATTTTAGAGCGGGCAAACGAGTTAAAGCAGGCATTGACAGATTTTGTCTTAGACGCTGAGGGAGACTTGGCGACGGCTCTAGAAACCTACACCGCCGAACAACTAGCGCGATCTCAGCAAAAAGACCGCAAACAGCAGGATCTAGCAGTCGATGCTTTTCTGAGTGCCGGACAGGTGGGCGATAAAACGCCGCTGGATTTATTTATTGAGAGCGAATCGGGGTTATCTGAGCACGATCGACAACTCCTTTCAGATTGGAAACGCGCTTTCACAGGACTGTTTGCGATTCAACAAATTTTGCCTGACGGATTTGAGTTGATGAATTGGCTGACGACCAAAACCTACATCGTTAAGCCTAACAATTCAGCAACGCTAGAAGAAATGGCGCGGCTAAAAGTGGGAGAAATTTTGCTAACGCGAATTGCACCCGTTGATGATTACTGGACATTCTTCAGTCCTCACATCCAAATGGGTAACTTAGGCAAGCCAAAATTAGCGGTCGCGATCGGAAACTTTAAACAGAACCACAAATCAGATTTGTATGGCGACGCACCAGAGTTGTTAGAGGAAGCCTGGAAATCGGTCGATCGCTATCATCAAGACTTTCTAGACTTTTTCGGCAGCGATGAAATGACTCTTCCGGGCTATCAACTCAGCAAAAAAATTCCCGAATTTCAAGAGTTTTTAACCCAGCGCCGTCTAGATGAAGCCGGAATCGACGGGTCTAAATCCCTATCAGAGATGGCGCAAGACGCAGGAATGAGCGACGAAGAATTGGGAGACGTTGCCGAAGCAATGGGGATGGATGCTCAAACAGCAACGAAAATGCTAGAAAACAAAGATGCTGTCAAAATGGCAGCCCCTCAAATCGATATTCCATCTGACCTTAAAAAAGCAGAACAGGTGACAGTGTTAGCGCACCCGCGTTGGGGGCAGATGTTTTTGACCACCCACACTCAATTCATCAATCTGCTGCAAACCGATGACTGGCAAAACGTTAAAGGCGCAGACAAGCTGATTCGTAACTATCTAGAAGCGCCAGAAATTAACGCCTTTGTTTGGCATCGTTTAGCCCAGCAATATCCCGTTCAGCTAGAAAAAGTTTTGCAAGGATTTTTGCAGCGTCCTGAGTTTGATTTGAAAGCTGATCTTGACTCACTGCTGCGATCGCACCATAAACCGTTAGAGCCAGAACTTCCTGAAATCGCGAGTGTGCCCATTCACCTGCACGATCTCTTTCAAGAAGCCCTGGCAGAGGTGACCAAATCGCAACCCAAAAAGAGCGAAAAGAAAGGCACGAAAGGATTTCAACGCGCTTGATCGAGCGTTCTGACCGTTAAAACCTGGGGTGGCGTAGAGTCGGGCGGATAGATCAAATCAACCGCTACAAGTCGTTGCTCTCCGGGTTTCATCGTCAGGGTGATTAAGGGTTCGCCTTGCTGACCGCGACGCAGCACCAGATGTACAAATCGCGTTTGCGGCAACCCGGCATCATCGTTATAGCGAATTCTGACCGTTCCTCTAAAGAAGACTTGACGAGCAGGTGGCTCAAAAAATCGCAGTCCTTGTTTTGTGTCTTCTCGCTTCAGTGGGTTTTCTAGGGCGATCGTCACTACCTGATTTTGGTTGGTAAAATTTCGCAACGGCATCGACAAGTTATATTCGATCCCGTAGTTTCCGTGAGCTTCATAAGCCGTGTCGGGGTAACGCTTGAGTAGTTTAGCGTTTTGATTTTGTCCCGTGCCCATCGTGCCCCGATAAAGCAAACTTAGCCCATAAGAAAATGCTTGACCCGGTTGAGGAATGGCGAGGCGATCGTTGCCCACATCGACCAATCGTCCTGACCACTGAGAACCCTGCGCGACTCCGGCAACTCGCCCATAGGCAAACGCTTCATTAGATTGAGTGATGGGCGTAGCCGCTTTGTCGCGAGGTTGCGCTAAGTCGCCTTGATCCAGCAAAGTTTGCCATTCTTCTAGCGTAGGCTCCCGTTCGCTGCCATCTGGGTTTGGTTTAGCAAACATTCCTAAGCTGGCAACGTAGACTTTGCCAGTGCTGTGAAGGCGCATCAGCGTCGATCGACCATTCAGCGGCGGCGTTAAAGTCTTCACTGGAATCGGGAGATTCATCAACAATCGGCTTTCGCCAGGCGGAATCACAATCTGAGGCGGAAAGAGCGATTGACGCTGCCCTCTCAACACTTCGCCAACTGCCCGACCGCCCGGCCCAGCAAACACCTTTCCCGTAGCGTTATCGAGATAAGAGGGCAGATCCACAAAGGGAGCATCGGGCTGGCTGACATAACTAGCGGCGTTCAAAATGTCTAAAGTGACCGCCGTTTGACCAGGATTGTGGACGATCACACCCAGATAGAGCGTTCTTAAATCTTGTGGGGTTAAAGCTTTAGCAATGTGATGGGCAAAGAGATCAAAGCGTCCTTCAAAGGCTTGATTGAGATGAGCAGCAGGCACTCGCTTGCCCGTTGGGGGAAAGGTTGAAAGCAGAATCCCTTCTGTCTGCACCACTTCGGGACTGTTGCTATTAAAGACCAAAACTGAATCAAGTTGACCTGGGAGCGATCGCACTTCTTGAGGCTTGATAATTTCTTGAGGAGGCAGAATCGGAGTTGCTTGCGCCAAAGTCAAAATCGGTAAAAATGACAACATTATCGAGCGTAGGATCATTAAATTTGTGAGAGGGTCTGATCATATCCCTTGTTGAGACGGGTTTTGCGAGTTCTTAGTTTCGGTGATGTTGGTGAATTTGCTAGCCAGCAGATCAGGTTAATCATGCGATTATGCCACTGCTCAGGTATTTATCAAAACTTCACGCTTAACTGTCACACTTGTGCCGGAGCTTTATCTGAATTGAGTGATGTTTGAACCATAGCGTTTCTGATCTACTCATGTTCAAGATACTGATTGGCATTTCTGTCTCGATCGCATCCGGGCTTTTCATCACACAAATCGCGGCATTTTCTAACACCTCTCGACTCGGATTCATCGTGATCACGGTTGCACCCGTCAAAAGCCTGTCCATTCCTCACACCTTGGCGAAATGATTCAGACAATCATACCGAGTTTGGGTGAGAGCATTCGTAGACGGTGAGGCAGAATTGGGAGATTTGTTGTTGAAACAACCATGAGTTAGAGGATGTTGCGTCTCAAAGCGGCAGTAACAGACGAGAGGAACTGGATACGATTATTCTTACATATTGGTAATAGTTGAGACTAAGTGGGAAACATAACATAGTCACCAAACTTTTGAGCCACATAAGACAAGGCAATATGTTGAAATTTCTGCGTCTAGCTATCTCTACACTTCTTCCTATCGGTATCGTGTCTTTTGCCTCGCCAAGTCTTGCTGAAGGGCACTTCCTAATTTTTGGTGGACGAGGACACAACGTCTTCTTAGGCTGCATCACCTGTGGCGAATATGATCAAGGCTCCATAAACAATCAGTTCAACGACGAAGGAAGCCAGTTTGGGAAAAGAAGCATTTTTAATCAGTTCAGTGATTATGGTTCCCAATTTTCAGACTACAGTGCTTGCAATCCCAGAGCCAACTATCCACCGATTGTAGTAGACGAAGATGGTATTTTTTATGGGTATCTCAATGTAAATTCGCGTCGTTACTCCATTTCAATTCCCCAGCTTTCTGGTTTCACAGCAGGAGTTTGCAGGTAGAAATAAGCTAACTATGGACATCAACAAGTACTATGCGATTCTTGAGGTTCAACCAAATGCATCGCTTGAAGAGGTAAAGCAAAGTTATAAGGAATTGGCACAAGTTTGGCACCCGGATCGCTATTCCTATAACGTTCGGCTACAACAAAAAGCTCAAGCGAAATTCAAGGAAATTAATGAGGCTCACGAGCAACTTGTCAAGTTTTATGAAACTAACACTACCCATCAGGCTAAAGCTCAATCTGCCCAAGTTAAAAATCCAAGGACATCAGATGAGGAATTCATTGTTGAACTCGATAATCACGTAAAAAATTCTAACAATTCCACTTCTGATCCCTCATCTGAAGCCTCAGTGTGGTTAGGCCTACTAGTTTTTTGGGTGCTATTCATACTGGCAATCAAGTTTCCCATTTTGATCGTAGTAGCCATTTACTTGGGTGTTTACTTCTTCAACCAAGCTGAAAACAAGAAGTAAGCTTTTCTTTCCTGAGTTCCCAACTCCAAAAACTCTTGAGGTTTCTGTCGCAGTTTCTAAAGTGAGTCTGAGAGCTTCACAACATGAATCGCTCAACTCCTACGACTCAACTCTTCCCATTCGGACGCTGAACGATCGTTTCCATCACTCTGCGCCGATCGCTCCCATTGATGCCGACAAGCCTCACTCAACCTGCATCGGCAGCTTCAGACTATGGATGCTATATGCAGACTGGCTCAAAGCGAATCCTTGATTTAACCCGATCGGTCTGCGGGTTCAACGCTCAACAAGCCGCTAAAGACTACACAAAAGATACCGCTTATCTCAAAGCAGTCAGAAAGATGTTGCAGCAAAATCCTTATGGCAGCAGTTCGGTTAAAAATTTGGTTGAAGCGAACCCAGAGGTATTAACCAGTGCCGCTAGAGACTATTGTCAAGCTCGGCAAAGTGGAAAGTCTGACAACGAAATCATGGAAACCACTTACCGAAATGCAATGGATTCTACTGGAATGGCAATGGAGACTTATAGCCCTAGGAACCGCCGGGAAGCAGAACGGCTTCAGAAACAAATAGAAGTTGCTGTTATTCCCACTCAGCTTGCGATGTCACTGGCTTCACAACATTACTGTCCTCAAGTGAGCCGTCGATCGCTGCGGTGATTGTCCATTAGACCTCCTGCATGAATAAAATTCTCGATATAAGCTCTCTCAGATCTTGCTCCGTTTAGGTCGGCTTGTGCCCCCTAAATCCCCCATTCTGGGGGACTTTGAGAAGACTTGCGGTTTCAAAGTCCCCCAGAATGGGGGATTTAGGGGGCGTTCCCGGATTTGTGCAGGAGGTCTATGAGTCCCGTTTCACCTCACACTCTGTAGTAGGCTTAGAAACGGGAACTCTGGTGTGATATGACTCCTTCTCCAGCCCTTAATAAAGTGCCTCGTCGCAAAAATCTTTGGTTTGAGCGGGTGATGGCGATCGTGGCCACCGCCAATCTAGGACTCGTCGCCTTTGACCTGACCTATGTGCAATGGCGCGATTTTTGGTTTCGTCATGTGCCCGTCGTGACGCAGTGGTACGACCCGATTAAGGGCATCGAACCTCATCGTGACACGACGCAATATCTGCAAGCCGTCGATGCCTTAAAGCAAGAACTACAGCAGGGTGGATTGCAAAATCCGCAAGTGGCACAACGGCTGCAAGAGTTGCGCGATCGCAGCACCGAGATGATTGAAACTAACCCGTTTGCAGTGGCTAATAAGAGCGGCGCACTAGAGAAGATCAAAAATCGGATGCGAGATCAGATTTTTGGGCAACGCCGCAACGAATCAGCGCGTCAGGCGTTTAATCAGTTTTGGAGTGAAACCTATCTTCAGCAAAAGGGCGTTGATCGCGAACTGCAATTTTTCGATCGTGAGATCCGTCCCTTAATTGCCGTCAATTATTATCGAACGATCGGAGAGAATGGCGAATTTACCGATTATTTTTGGCAACTCGATCTGCCGTTTGTCATCCTCTTTGGGCTGGAATTTTTAGCGCGAACGTTTTATATCAGTCGCAAATATAAGAGTCTGAGTTGGCTCGATGCCATGCTGTGGCGCTGGTATGACGTGTTTTTGCTCTTACCTTTCTGGCGTTGGCTGCGAACCATTCCGGTAGCAATGCGGTTAGAACAAGCCGGGTTTGTGAGCTGGGAGCGAGTTCGCGCTCAGACCAGTCAAGGGCTGATTTCTAACATTTCAGAAGAACTTGCAGAGGCGGTCGTGGTGCAGGTGATTGATCGAGTGCAGCGATCGATCGATCGGGGAGAATTTTCCCGATGGATGGCTCATACCAAGTCTCGCCCTTATCTTGATCTCAATCAGCGCGATGAGATTCAAGAACTCACAAGCCATGCGATCAAGATAACAGTTTACAAAGTGCTGCCTAGAATTAAGCCTGATTTAGAGGCGCTATTGCGGCACAACGTCGAAGCCATTCTCAATCAATCTCCGGCTTATCAAGGGCTAAAAGCGATGCCTCTGATCGGTGATTTGCCTCGACAAATCAATGAGCGGTTAGTTACTGATGTGACCGAAGGCGCTTATAGTGCGATCCTAACGGTGTTAGAAGATAAAGCGGGCGTAGAGTTGATCAATAAGTTGGTCAAAAATTTTGGTCAGGCGTTAATGAGTGAGATCGGAGATCAGCGATCGCTCCAAGAAGTGCAATCGTTGATCAGTGATTTGCTAGAGGAAGTCAAGGTCAACTATGTGCGCCGTTTGTCGAGTGAAGATGTTGAAGGAGTTTTAGAAGAAGCGAGACAGATTCGGCGGCTTGATAAACGGTAGGCGAGGGCAAATCAATTAGGATTGTGAATTGAATAATATTCGTTATTGGCAAAGTCAATGGGCACGGCAGTGCCATGCCCGTACGCAATGATTCACGATTCTTAGGGACTGATCATTCGCTCTGGGCGCACGATCGCGTCAAATTCTTCGCTTGTCAAATAGCCCAATGCAACACAACTCTCTCGCAGGGTTGTATTGTCCTGATAGGCTTTTTTGGCAACTTGAGCCGCCCGATCGTAGCCAATTTTTGGATTCAATGCCGTCACTAACATTAATGAGTCATTGAGAAAATAGTCAATGCGATCGCGATTCGGTTCAATGCCAACGACCATGTGATCAGTAAAAGAGCAACACGCATCAGAGAGCAACCGCATCGAATGTAAAAGATTGTGAATGAGAACGGGTTTAAATACGTTTAATTCAAAGTTTCCTTGACTTCCGGCAAACCCGATCGCAGCATCATTGCCCATGACTTGCACACACACCATCGTCATCGCCTCACACTGCGTTGGATTCACCTTTCCCGGCATGATTGAAGATCCAGGTTCATTAGCAGGAAGCGTTAATTCCCCCAATCCGCAGCGCGGGCCAGAACCCATCCAGCGCAAATCATTGGCAATTTTCATCAGCGCACAAGCCAGCGTTTTAAGTGCGCCACTGGTTGCCACGATCGCGTCATGGGCGGCTAATGCTGCAAATTTATTGGGCGCACTGACAAACGGTAGCCCCGTCAGGTTTGCGATCTCTGCGGCGGCTCGGTCTGCAAATTCAGGGTGGGTGTTGAGTCCGGTGCCCACGGCTGTGCCGCCGATCGCTAATTCATAAAGTCCTGGTAGCGTCGCTTGAAGGCGCTGCAACCCCTGATCAAGTTGAGTCACATAGCCAGAGAATTCCTGACCTAACGTGAGTGGAACAGCATCCATCAAATGAGTGCGACCAATTTTAATGATGTCTTCAAATTCTTTTGATTTAATTGATAATGCATCTCGCAGCTTTGTCATCATCGGAATTAATCGCTGATGAATCACTTCGGCGGATGCAATATGCATCGCGGTTGGAAACGTATCATTAGATGACTGAGACATATTAACGTGATCGTTAGGATGAATCGGAGTTTTACTTCCTAATATGCCGTTTGCCATCTCGATCGCTCGATTAGAAATCACCTCATTGGCATTCATATTGGTCTGAGTGCCGCTTCCGGTCTGCCACACACTCAACGGAAAGTGATCATCTAGTTTTCCCGCAATCACTTCATCAGATGCCCGAATCACGAGTTGAGCCTGCTCGTCTGGCAGTTTGCCCAATGCCTGATTGACCGTGACGGCGGCTCGTTTGAGAATGCCAAATGCCCGAATCAATTCTCGCGGCATCGTGTCGTGCCCGATCGCAAAATAGATCAGAGATCGCTGCGTCTGTGCGCCCCAATAGCGATCGTTTTGAACGGCGATCGCGCCCATGCTATCTGTTTCAATCCGAGTTTCACCAGCCATTAGTTCATCGTTCACGCGTCATTCCTCATCCTACTGCCTTCTATTGAGATGAAGTTTCAACGTACCCATCAGTTGAAGTGCAAAGCCTTACCCGATCGCTAAATATGCGGTCAGCTAACCAGACATGAGCTTAATTCCTGACTTTGCTTGTCGATCGTTTCACTGGTAACTACAAGGTAATTACATTTGTTTTGCGATGATCTCACTATGAGCGCAAGCATCAGGACTCGAATTGTTAAAATTGGCAACTCTCAAGGAATCCGTATTCCCAAAACTCTCTTAGAGCAAAGCGGGATTGATTCAGAAGTTGAGATCGAAGTCCAAGGCGACTAACTGACTATCCGTGCCGCATCACAATTACGTAATGGCTGGGACACAGCTTTTGCCTCAATGGCAACCCAACGCGATGACATCCTTCTGGATGAAGCAACTACAACCGATTGGGATCAAGTTGAGTGGGAGTGGTAGCCAAGCGATTTGATGTTTTTCTGATTAATCTTGATTCAGTCTTAGTGAACAAAGAATAGTGCTTGATACTTTAGCGGAGATGTTTGCTGAATGAAAGATTATTGGCATTGCTGAATGCAAGTATGAATTGCCCTTCTCACGAAGTGGGGCGAAGCCCTCGCTAACCCATAGAGCCAGAACTCTCTTGTTCCCTCTTCGTGGGGAGAGGGTGAGGGTGAGGGCGGAGTATTTATGCAGGAAGTCTAATAGCTCTCGCAAAAGCAATCAGGTGAAACTCAACCAAAATCGCTGCTAAAAACGACGAAATCACCGGACAGATTTCATGCTTTCTGCTGTTTTTGTAAATTGGTCAGTAAAGATGCTCATAATTGTGCGATTTCTGATCTTGACGTTGGCACTTAGCGACATCCCTGACTGGAGGCGCACTTCTCGTCCATCCGCTATCAGCGATTGCCGCTCTAACCGAATCTTTGCCGGAAACGTGTAACTCGGCTGAATTTGAGTCGGCGGCAGCACATCTGATCCAATCCAGACGATCGTTCCCTTCACGTCACCAAATTCGTTAAAGGGAAACGAGTCGATGCGAACATCAACTGCCATCCCTGCTTTGACAAAACCAATATCGTGATTGGTAATCGACACCTTTGCAATTAGCGAATCGTCAGGCACAATCTTGAGAATGGGTTCGGCAGGTGATGCCACAAATCCAGACGCGTGTGCTTTCAGTTCAAAGACTGTTCCACTCACCGGAGCGTTTAGCTGACTGTATTTTAGTGTTTGTTGCGACTGAGTAATTTGGCTATCAATCTCTGAGATTTTTTTGTTGTTCTCAACAATTGCCTTTGTTAACTGGCTGTCAATTTCTGCAATCTTCTGATCGTTGTGCGCCAGTTGCGCCGTGTTGTCTTTACGATCGACTTGCAGCGTGTTTTGCACTTTCACTTGCGATTGTGCGATCGCGGCTTCAAGACGAGCTTGCTCCTCAATTAATTGATCCACTTCCGATTGGCTAGTAGTGACTTCTTGCTGTTGCTTGAGATATTGCACTTGCGAGATTGCACCACTTTCAGCAACGGGCTTCATGTCCGTTAAGATCTTCTGATTGAGTGCCAGCGTTTTTCTCAGTCCTCTCAACTTGACTTGAGTCTGACTAAATTGCCGCCGCAGTTGCTCGGTATCTAGACCAGCCGCGATCGCACGACTATTCAACTCTGCCTGGTTTGATTGCAATCGCTCCTGCTGTCCAGAGGTAAGCGATTCTTGAGGCAAACCATCAAGCTGAGTTCTAAATAGGTCGTTTTCTGCCACGATCGCCGCTCGACTTTTGGTTAAGCTCAGAAACTGAGGCTGAATTTTAAGTCCTGAGAGCGCGACAGTTTTGCCTTGCATTTGCGCCTCATAAAACTGATTTTCTTGTAGGAGAGCGATCCGAACTTGAGCCAGTGAATTTAGCTGTGCCTGTGGACTAGTTTGATCAAGACTTAGCAGCCGATCGCCTTTTTTGACCCGTTGCCCATCCTGAACATAAACGGCTTTGACAACGCCACTGACCGGGACTTGAACATCTTTAACTGCACCTTGCGGTTCTAGTTTGCCTTGCACCGGAATCGCTTCTTCAATTTTGGAGAAGTTTGCCCACAGCACGGCGATCGTTGCCGTTGCCATCAGCCCCCATAAAATCGCCCGTGACCACACAGAAGTTTGTTGCAGCATTAATGGATGCTCAAACTGCGGTGACTTTAGAGGAAGCTTAGGAGCGGGGAGAGTTGCCCTTGCTGCGTCGATCGGGAGAGAAGGGGCATTGTCCGTTGGCTGTTCATTGGCTGTTGTCATAGTCGGGTTCCTGATTTGCGCTATTGTTGCGATTCTTGTTGCTGATAGAGACAGTAGTACAGCCCTTTCATATCCATTAGTTCGACGTGTGTTCCTTGTTCCGCGATCGTGCCTTTGTCCATCATCAAAATCCGATCGGCGTTGCGAATGGTGGCTAATCGGTGCGTGATGAAAAATACAGTTCGTCCTTGAAAAGCAGCCATTAGGTTTTGACAAACTTGACGTTCGCTATACAAATCTAGGGCGCTAGTGGCTTCGTCAAGGATTAGCATCCGGGGATTTTGCAGAACAGTACGCGCGATCGCAATGCGCTGTCTCTGTCCCCCTGACAGCGCCGATCCTCGTTCGCCTACTCGTGTGTTGTAGCCCTAAGTACAGGACAAAAGCTTGCAAAAGGGGGTTAGGAAAGGGTTTCATGCAAATAGTGAGTTCACAATATGAAACC
>NZ_PVWG01000052.1:0-29095 GCF_003003695.1 Phormidesmis priestleyi ULC007 | reverse complement strand
TGAGTATCACGAACAGCGTTTAGCCATCGCACGAGAAATCAAAGACCGACTTGGTGAAGGACGATCCCTGGGCAATCTGGGAATTGCTTACTATTCTCTGGGCAACTATGCCAAAGCCATTGAGTATCACGAACAGCGTTTAGCCATCGCACGAGAAATCAAAGACCGACTTGGTGAAGGACGATCCCTGGGCAATCTGGGAATTGCTTACTATTCTCTGGGCAACTATGCCAAAGCCATTGAGTATCACGAACAGCGTTTAGCCATCGCACGAGAAATCAAAGACCGACTTGGTGAAGGACAATCCCTGGGCAATCTGGGAATTGCTTACTATTCTCTGGGCAACTATGCCAAAGCCATTGAGTATCACGAGCAGAGTTTAGCCGTCGCGCGAGAAATCAAGAATCGCGAAGGAGAGGGTATCGTGTTCGGCAATCTGGGTAACACCTTGGCAAAACAGCAACAACCAGAACTGGCGATCGTCTTCTACAAACAATCGGTCAGCGTTCGCGAAACCATTCGCGGAGACCTTCGCAAACTGCCCCGCGAGTCGCAAGAATCCTACACCCAAACCGTTGCAGGCACCTATCGCGCCCTTGCCGATCTGCTCCTTGCCCAAGGTCGCGTTCTAGAAGCCCAGAAAGTCCTCGAACTCCTGAAAATTCAGGAACTACGCAACTATACCCGCGACACCCGCGCTGGTGGCGAAACTAAAGGCGCACCTTTGAATGCGATCGAAGCCCCGGTCATTCCTCCCTTCGACAACCTGATCGCCCTCGGCATCAAACTCACCACCTGCGAAGGTCAAAAACCCTACTGCGCCGATCGCGACCAACTCCTCAGCCAACGCAACCAAGCCACTGAGCAATTTAGTCAACAAGCCGATCGGCTCCGCACCCTTGCCCGCCAAGGACGCGACAAAGACCCCGCCCAACTGCAACAAGAAGAACTCACCGTTGCCGCTTACAAAATTGTCCAGTCCCAACCCAACACCGTCCTGATCTATCCCCTCGTCCTCGAAGACAAACTCTGGCTCGTCTACGGACTTCAAGCAGGCAAACAAGGCGTGGTCTTCGCCAGCAAAGAAATTCCCGTCAGCCGCAAAGATCTCTCCGCCACCGTTACCCAATTTCGCCAACTGCTAGAAAACCCGAATAGCGATATTAAACAACTCCAGCAAGTCAGCCAAAAACTCTACGGCTGGCTGATCGCACCTCTGCGCCCCCAGCTCGACGCTAACGGCATTCAAAACCTGGTGTTTTCCCTCGATCGTTCTACCCGCTATGTGCCGATCGCCGCCCTCTACGACGGCAGTCAATACCTCGCTCAACGCTTCAGCCTCTCCACCATCCTCACCGCAGGCTTAACCGATACCCAAGATAAACTTTCCCCCAACCTCGCCGACAACGCTGTCCTCGGTCTAGGACTCTCCAACGCCGCCCCAGGCTTTCCCGCCCTACCCAATGTCGTCAACGAACTGAATGCGATCGTTCGCACCAACAAACCCGACTCCCAAGGTATTTTTCAAGGTGCCGAACGACTCAACGGCGACTTTACTCTCAACGCCTTCAAAGACATCCTCGACTACCGCATTCTGCACATGGCGACCCACGGCAAATTCGACTCTGAAGATCCCGAAAAGTCTTTCCTCGTCCTCGGTGACGGCAATCACCTGAAGGTAACAGACATCAAAAAAATGAACGATCTGGGGGGCATTCATCTCGTTGTGCTATCTGCTTGTGAAACGGCACAGGGTGGCCCTGATAAAGAAGGGATTGAAGTGTCGGGTTTGAGCTATTACTTCCTGACCCAAAACGTGAAATCGGTGCTGGCATCCCTCTGGAAAGTCAACGATGCCAGCACTAGCCGATTAATGCAGCAGTTTTACCAGAATTTAGCGACGGGCAAAATGAGCAAAGCTGAGGCATTACGGCAAGCCCAACGATCGATGATTCAAGGCAATGGCACGGGAACTGAGGGCGATCGCGGCAGCTTCAAGATTGAGTCAATGCCGAGTAGCAAAACATCTGCCATCACCCGCAATTTCAACCATCCCTACTACTGGGCACCCTTCATTTTAATTGGTAACGGTTTGTAAGTTTTTTCTGTTCACCAAATTTTCTAAGTTTAGGATTATAGACAACACATTTATTGCTCGGAAACTAAATGTCAGATTCTGAAGCCAAACAACTTTTACAAGACGGTGACAAGCTGTACGCGCAAGGGGATTATTATTCAGCGATCGATGCCTACAGTAGAGCATTAGAAACTTATCAAGAAATCGGTGATCTTAATGGAGAAGCCGAAACTTTCAGTAGGATTGCAAAGGTTTACCAAAGCTTCAGTGAGTGGGCTTCTTACGACGCAGAAAAACTACACTTTTGTGCTCCTGACGACCCTGGCCAGCAACCTACAGATCCTCGCCAACCCAAAAGTCCCCAACCCAAAAGTCGTAAACGTTAACAGTGCAGAAGTGTTCTTAGCAATTTTGCCAAAAGGCTCAAAATTATATATAGCAATCCTATTTCAGGTGTGAAAGTGGGACAGGCTTCCAGCCTGTACGGGCAAGATGCCCATCCCACAATTCAATTAGGATTGCTGCTATATGTACTCTCATTGTCTGGGAAAAGTTGTGTGTGATGAGCAGGCAGTTTAGTCTCGTGATGTTGATTAGTTTAGGATTGCTATTTTTTGAAAAACCTGTTTTTTCAGGTGAGCCTATAAAGCCCAACCATCTATCCATAGCACAAGCAGCACCGGACTCTGTTACCGAAGCGTATTATCTGTTTAAGGAGGGTCAACGGCAGCTTTCCAATGCTCAATATCAAGCTGCGATCGAGACATTTCAGAAAACTTTAGAAATTTATAGAAAAATCGGCGACCAAGAAGCTGAAGCCAGTGTCCTGAATAATTTGGGGATAACTTACAGTAGGCAATCTCAGTATCAAGAAGCTGTTAAGCTTAGTCAGCAAGCAGTTGAAATCCTGAGTAAGATTAAGCAGCCGACTGACTATGGAAAAGGGCTTCTGGGGAGTATCCTAAATAATCTTGGTTCTGCATATTACAGCTTAGGCGAGTTTTCGGCATCACTTAATGCTTATCAGCAGGCTTTAATCAATCATCAAAAAATAGGAAACTTAGGACTTGCAGGAGACACGCTCAGTAATATTGCTCTTACTTATTCAAAATTGGGTCAATACTCTGAAGCCCTTGAGCTTTATCAGCGTGCCCTAGCCTCAGCTAAACATACCAATAACTTGATGGTGCAAGGGCGCACACTGAACAACATGGGCGTTCTTTATTATGTTCAGAAGCAATATCTACAAGCACTAAACTCTTTTCAAGCTGCTCTAAAGCTCCGTCAGCAAACCCGTGATTATGGTGGTGAGTCCTATACCCTCAATGGACTGGGACGGGTTTACACTCAGTTGAGGCGATATCCCCAAGCTGAAGTGGCTTTTCAACAGTCACTCAAACTTGCACAGCAGGTTAATAGTCGTAGATCCGAAGGCAGAACGCTCGATAGCTTCGGTGATTTATATGTACAGTTAAACCAATATCCAAAAGCGTTGAGAGCTTACCAACAGGCGTTGGAGATTAGTCGAGACATTGGCGATCGTGACGCTGAACGCACAACTCTCAGCAATCTGGGAAGTCTTTTTGCCAAACAAGGGCAACCAGACTTAGCCATTGTATTTTACAAACAATCTGTGAATGTCATTGAAAGCATCAGGAAAAACATTCAGCAATTATCCAAGGATAAACAGGAGTCCTATGTTCACACAGTATCGGACACCTATCGGCGTTTAGCTGACCTGCTGTTAGCTCAAGGGCGGTTGTCAGAAGCACAACGCGTGTTGGAACTGTTGAAACTTCAAGAACTCAAGGACTTTACCCGCAGCAGCCCAGTTGAGGACAAGCAGGAAATTACCCTGTTGCAACTGGAGAAACAAATCCTAGAAAAATACGGTGGTCTGGTTGCGTTTGGACAAAAGCTCTACGACTGCGAACACAAAGGACAACCCTGCAAAGACCTGCGTGACCAACTCGATCAACTCACTGTTGCCTTTAACCGCGAATCCAATACCTTCAGCAAAACCCTGCGAGAACGTCTCGCAAAAGATCCGGCTTTCCTGACTTCTGATCAGTTGGGCAGCACGGCAACTGATGTGGTCACATCTCAAGCAGGTACTGTTCTCATTTATCCGCTTGTACTTGACAACAAGCTTCGCCTCCTATTAGCAGTCAAAGCAGGTGAGCAAGGAATCGCATTCCGTACTGTGGAAGTTTCTAATGTCGGACAGCAGAAACTTTGGAAAACTGTTTCCCGCTTTCGAGAACTCCTTCAGGATTCAACCACTGATCTCAATGAACTTCAGCAGGTGAGTGCTCAACTATATGATTGGATAATCCGTCCTCTAGAAAAAGAACTCAATCCCAAGCAGATTCGTCATCTTGTTTTTGCCCTCGATCGCGCCACGCGCTATATTCCAATGGCGGCTTTATTCGACAATCAGAGCCAGCAATACCTGATCCAGAAATACGCTGTCTCTAATATTCTGGCAGCCGAACTCACCGATACCCGCGATCGCCTACCTACCAAACCCGACCAAATTTCTGTCCTGGCACTAGGTGTCTCTAAGTCTGTTCCCGGCTTTAGTGCTTTGCCAAATGTTCCCAAAGAGCTGGGTGCGATCGTGCAAAATAGCTCAAATTCTCAAGGGATGTATCACGGTTCAGAATTTCTCGATGAAGCCTTCGACTACACAGCTTTTCGAGATAACCTACGCGGTCGTCAAATTGTTCATATCGCAACGCACGGCAAGTTTGAACCTGGGCAACCTGAAAATTCTTTTATTCTTCCTGGCAAAGGCAACCGTCTCACAATTGCAGAGATTCAAAAGTTGCAAAACTATATGGGTGGTGTGCATCTGATTGTCCTATCCGCTTGCCAAACAGCAGTAGGGGGGCCTGATGAGAGCGGAATCGAGATTCCTGGCATCAGCTTCTACTTCTTAAAAAATCGGGTGAAAGCAGTGATTGCTTCTCTCTGGCTCGTCAATGATTCTAGTACTAGCGTGTTGATGCAACAGTTTTACCAAAATCTGGGAAAGGGCACCATGAGCAAAGCTGAAGCCCTCCAGCAAGCACAGATCGCTGTAATGCAGAGTAGTAGTCAATCATCCCAGCTAGACCGAGGAAACTTCAGGATCGAGACAACTCAGGCTGGAAAACCAGCGGTCATTCCCCGCAATCTTAGCCATCCTTTTTACTGGGCACCCTTTATTCTAATTGGCAACAGTTTGTAGAGAAATCAGCTATCCACCCGTGCAGAGAATTCTAGGATGCTTTCATGAAACGTCGTCATTTTTTGCAGGCTACTGGAGCCACCCTTGCCACCTTGGGCTTTAGCCAGTTAGAGCTTCAGCAACAGTCCCTCCGCTATGCTAAAGTTTTGGCACAAAGTACCCCACGTAAACGAGCATTATTAGTGGGCATTAGCGACTACCTTGCCATTCGAGAAGGCAGCGGCTGGGCAGCGCTACCAGGAGCCGTAAACGATGTGGAAATGCAGCGGGAATTGTTAGTCCATCGCTTTGGATTTAAACCTGATGATGTCAGGCTGATTACCAATGAGAATGCAAAGCGTGAAAATATTCTGCATGAGTTTGAAGACTTAATCCAATGGGCAAAGCCGGGGGATGTGATCGTGATTCACTACTCTGGGCATGGTTCTACGGTGGATGACCCCGATCGTACCTTTAAAGACAACCTCAATGGCACCCTGGTTCCGTGGGATAGCGACTTGCCTCCGGGTGGCGGTGAGGTCGAGGACATTACCTCTGGCACCCTATTTTTGCTGATGGCGGCGCTGAAGACGGAGAACGTGACGGTGGTGCTGGATAGCTGCTATGCGGGAGGCGGCACCCGCGGAAACCTGGTGATCCGATCGCGTCCGGGGCAAGCAGAGTTATTGCTGAGGGGCGATCGCGGGGGTGCAATGTTGGTTGCTAGTCCAGCAGAACGAGCCTACCAAGAACAGAAGTTAGCAGAACTAAAGCTGTCTCGTGCGGATTGGATTCGGCAGCGGCAGGCGGGATTGGCTAAAGGAGTCGCATTAGTCGCAGCCCAACGCAATCAAGAAGCGGCAGATGCCACTTTTGCGGGAGATGCTCATGCGGGAGTGTTTACCTATGCGTTGACGCGCTACCTCTGGCAGCAGACCCGAAATGAGGCGATGGGCACCGTGCTGATCGCGACGAAGGCGAAGACAGAGCGGCTGCTTAAAACATTGACTAATCAAGCGGCGACTCAAACCCCTGACCTTCAGACGAAGCCCAATAGCAGCAATCAAACGCAGCCGACGTATTTCTTGTCTGACTTTGCTACACGAGGACAGGCAGCAGAAGCGGTAGTCACGAAGGTCGAAGGAAATCAGGTACAGATCTTGCTGAATGGAGTAGAACCCCAGGTGTTAGAAACCTTCGGTAAGGGTGCCAATTTGACGTTGGTGAATGCTCAGGGCGCAGCGATCGCGACAGTTGAGATTACGGGACGAAATCAGCTTCATGCTAAAGGAACAGTCAAACTCAAAACTCCTGGGACGATCGCATCGGGGACGCTGCTTCAAGAGCGATCGCGGGTGATTCCTTCAGACTGGTCGCTGCGAATTGGGTTAGATCCCTCGTTGGGCAGTGAGGCGGCGATCGCAAAAGCAGAACTACCCAAAATTCAATCGCGCATCGAAGCTGTCCCCCTGTTGCAGCAGGAGGTGCATTACATTTTGGGGCGGATGACGAAACCTGTCTATGACGCAATGCAGCAGCGCAAGTTAGCGGATATTCCGGCAGTGGGCAGTTTAGGGCTGTTTTATTCGGGCTTGGAGCCATTGCCAGAGTCGTTTGGCAAACCTGGAGAATCAGTCGCTCAAGCTCTAGAGCAACGGTTGCAGCCGAAGTTTAAGTTTCTGTTGGCGGGGCGGTTGCTGAAGTTGATGTTAAACCCAACTTCAACCCGATTAAACGTGAAGGCGGCAGTGCGGATTGCGGGGGCGAGAGAGTTTGCCGCACAGGTGGTCGCAGTGCGAGGTGGACAGACCGCACCGTTGGGGGTTGGACAGTCGGCAAAACAGATTCGAGTGAATGAAAAGATTCAGATTGTGGTGGAGAACAATGAAGCAAAGGATTTGGATTGCGCGATCGTGTTTTTGAGTGCGGATGGGGAAGTGCAGCCTTTGCCGTTTACGTCGATCGTGCCCGCTAAAACAGCGATCGAGATTCCAGGAAACCGCACAACGGTGACGGTGACACCTCCCCTGGGGATGTCAGAGGTGATGGTAGTGTTTAGCACCACGTCGTTAGAGCAAGCGATCACTCAGTTGCAGGTGTTGTCTGAGACGCGGGGGGACGATCGGGCAGGGCAGGCAATCTCGACGGTGAATACGCTGTTAGACGAGCTAGTTGGCGGAGGGCGGAGGGGCAGCAGTCAAACCCAGGAGCAGCGGTTAGATTCGCAGCAGATGGCGGCATTGTCGGTGACGTTTGAGATCATTGGGTAGCTGGGCGATCAGAGAATAATGTGAAGGTAAGTATGCTTTTCTGGAATATTCCTTGAGATGAGTGGATAAACTTATAACCACGTCAGTTCGGCAGAAGGGGTTCGCTTCGATTATGAATTCGGGAAGCCCCCTAAATCCCCCATTCTGGGGGACTTTGAACTGAAATTTTGGCTTGAAGCCCCTCAAATTGGGGGATTTAGGGGGCAGAAGCCGATGACAACGAAGCGAAAAAACTCGTCGAACTGACGTTATAACCATCACGTAACCCTGGGGCAAAAATATGTCTCTCTGGCATCGTCAATTTAAGCGAGTTGCGGCATCTTTGCTGCTGTCAGGTGCGGTGCTGAGTCCGGCGCTGATGGTGGAGTCTTTGCCTGTGCTGGCAGAAATGCAGCTAGACCGGAAAGCCGAGGCAGAGCGTTTGCTGCAAGCAGGACAGCAGTTATTACGCCAGCAGCAATATCCGGCGGCATTGGAGAAGCTACAGCAAGCGCTAGGAATTTATCGGCAGACCAAAGACCGTAGCGGCGATAGGAAAAACCAGGCAGTGACGCTCAACGATATTGGGTTTATTTACTCCAGTCTGGGGCAATATCCCAAAGCGCTGGAGTATTATCAGCAAGCCTTAGCCATTCGCAAACAGATTGGTGACCGTGTGGGAGAAGGCACTACGCTCAACAATATTGGGTTTATTTACTCCAGCTTGGGGCAATATCCCAAAGCGCTGGAGTATTATCAGCAAGCCTTAGCCATTCATAAACAGGTTGGTGACCGTGTGGGAGAAGGCACTACGCTCAACAATATTGGGTTTATTTACTCCAGCTTGGGGCAATATCTCAAAGCGCTGGAGTATTATCAGCAAGCCTTAGCCATTCGCAAACAGGTTGGTGACCGTGTGGGAGAAGGCACTACGCTCAACAATATTGGGTTCATTTACTTCCGTCTGAGGCAACATCCCAAAGCGCTGGAGTATTATCAGCAAGCCTTAGCCATTCATAAACAGATTGGTAACCGCGCGACAGAAGGCACTACGCTCAACAACATTGGCTATTTACTAGAAGCCCAAAAGCAACCCGCGCTGGCGATCGTCTTTCTCAAACAGTCAGTCAGCACCTACGAGCAAACTCGCGGCGAACTCAAAGTTCTTCCTCAAGAACAACAAAAATCCTACACCGGGACCGTTGCCAGCACCTATCGCTACCTTGCCGATCTGCTGCTGCGCCAAGACCGAATCTTAGAAGCACAGCAAATCCTTGACCTGCTGAAAGTGCAAGAACTCGACGACTATCTCCGCAATGTGCGCGGCACCGCGCAGCAGATCGAGTTTCGTCGCGCCGAACAAGAGATCCTCACCAAATACAACGAGCTTCAAAAAAGCGCCATTCAAATCGGCTCAGAGCTTGCCGACCTGCGTAAACTCGACAGCCAAAACGTCCTACCGCCCACCCAACAACCGCGACTCACTCAACTCGTCAAACTGGAAACCGCTATCAACACCCAATTCGTTGCTTTCGTTGATAGTCCTGAGATCAAAAGCCTCGTCGCAAAATTGCAGCAAAGCAGCGACAACGAAGCCGTCAACCTCAACCAAATCAGAAAACTCAAAGACCAACTCCAACGCCTCGATGCCGTTTTGCTCTATCCCCTGATTCTCAACGATCGCCTCGAACTAGTCCTTAGCGTCCCCGGTGCCCCACCCCTGCGTCGCACCGTCAACGTCAAACGCGAAGAACTCAACCGCACGATCGCTGACTTTCGTTCTGCCCTCGGCAACCCCCAGAGCAACGTTCAAGAACTAGCCGAAAAACTCTATGGCTGGCTGATTCACCCGATCGAAGCCGACCTCAAACAAGCCCATCCCAAAACCATCCTCTACGCTCCCGATGGGCAACTGCGCTACATTCCCCTCGCCGCCCTCCACGATGGCAAACAATGGCTCGTGCAGCGCTATCGCATCAACAACATCACCGCCCTTGCCATCAGCGACCTGCTCACCCCACCCCACAAAGATCAACACATTCTCGCCGCCGCCTTTGGAGAACGCCAAATCACCATTCCTGTTGATAACCAGTCCTTTCAGTTTGCCGGGTTGCCCTTCGCCAAAAAAGAAGTTCAGTCTCTCGTCAGCGATCGCCCTGGCACCGTCTCCCTGTTCGATCGTGACTTTAGCCTTGCCACTCTGCAAACCCGCATGAACAGTTTCAACATTGTTCATCTCGCCACTCACGGCAAATTTCTGATTGGCAACCCCAAAAAATCCTTTTTGGTGATGGGTAACGGCGATCGCTTCAGCCTCAGTGACATTCAAGACGGCACCCTCGACAACATCGATTTGGTCGTCCTTAGCGCCTGTGAAACAGGAGTCGGTTTAACAGGCAAAGACGAAGACGGCGTAGAAGTCTTGGGCATCGGCTACCAGTTTCAGCGTGGCGGAGCCAAAGCCGCCATTTCTTCCCTGTGGTCAATCCACGATGGCGGCACTCAAATGCTGATGAATATCTTTTATGGTCTGCTCAAGCAAGGTGTTCCCAAAGCCGAAGCCCTTCAGCAAGCCCAAATTGCCATTATTACCAGCGATTTTACCGCAGGTGGTAAACTGCGCGGTAGCTTTCAAATTGGCACAACTTCCAGCCAGTCCTCCCTTCCTACTACCCTCAAACATCCCTTCTACTGGGCACCCTTCATTTTGATCGGCAATGGGCTATAAAACTATACAAGCTTCACCAAACTCATCTCCATGACTGATCCACCCCCTACCCAACAGCGCTACCAAACTGCGATCGCCCAACTCACCGCCGCGATCGCGCAGTCCAAACCCGATGGCATCCTCCTTCCCCTGATACTCGAAGCTCTGGCAGCGCGAGATGAAATTCAGACCCTGTTGCAAGAAACCAAAGGTGTCACCGGGGAAACACTTACTGCGATCGCGGATCTTGATCAACAACTCAAAGACCAGGCAGCGACGATCGATCGATGCCTCAAATCCATCGATTGGCAAACCAGCTTTAGCCCGTCTGAAAAAGCCTGGTGGTGGTCGCTCAAGCTCCAAAAACCTAACCCTTGGTGGAATCAAGACTGGGTTTGGCAAGCCGTCTCCATCACCTGTATTACAATTTCTGTTGGACTTTTTGGCGACGTTTCCGCCCGTTTTCTCAAAGGTGGGCCCGATACCTTTGGTGCGATCGCCGTCAGTGCCCAAAGTATTGGAGCGCTCCTAACGGCAGGGGGTGCCCTGACGATCGCCGGACAGGAGGCAAACAAACGCCTCTTGAATCGATTCCAAATCTCAGAGCAATACTGGCACGAAGTCGGCGCAGGTTTCTCGGTGCTGTTGTTGACCGGAGCGGTAGGGCTGCGGCTATCTCTGCCCCAAATTGCTACTCTCTACTCCGATTGGGGCTTCAAAAATTACAAGCAGGGAAACCTGGGCACTGCGGAGGAACTGTATAAACGGGCATTACAACTGAATCCCGACTATGAGCAAACCCACCTCCGTCTCGGCTTGCTCTACGAAGACCTGCAAGACCCAGAACAAGCCCGCACTAGCTATCAACTAGCGGTTCGTGCAGGCATTCCCGATGCTATTAACAATCTCGCTCGACTTAAGATCCTGGATAAGAAACCAGAAGTTGCGACTTCCCTTTTGCTAAAAGCTCTGGAAGAGGAAGAAAAATTATCGCCTGAAGAGCGTTACGCCATGCTGAAAAATCTCGGCTGGGCACGCTTCCAGCAAAACGATTACAGCGATGCCGAATCAACGTTGAATGACGCGATCGCGTTACAGAAAAGCGCCAAATTAGCCGAAAAAGCGGCTGACCCAAATGACGATACCACCCTTGCGATCGCCTCGCCCTATTGTCTGCTGGCTCAGGTTAAAGAAGCCCAGGCTAAGAAGAAAGCAGCCCTTGCATCCTGGGATACCTGCAACGCCAATGCCAATTTTTTCATCACAGAAGAAAATGCCTGGGCAATCACCGCCCGTAAAAAGCTGAAGGAAGAGGATAAACGCAAATGAGCCGATTTAGAAAACCACTGATTGCTTTGCTGTCTTTGGTAGTTGTAGCGGCGCAACGAGGTAGTGCGATCGCTCAAACCGCTTACATTAACGAAATCAAAGGCAAAGTCGAACTCAAACGCAAAACTTGGTCAGAGTTTCGCCCCGTGAATCGAGTCGGCACACAGTTGTCGGATGGCGATCAGCTCCGACGTGCCAGTAGCGCTGTTGTGATCATCGCTTGCCCCAATGGCAAAAAACAACCCGTTCGCCTTGCTGAAGAAAGACTCGGCTTGAAACAGATTTGCCCCCAGTGGAAAGTTGTTATTTCCAAAGGTCCCCCTCCCTTAATCAGTATTGGCGGTGTCAATGCTCAGATTCCCTATTTGATCTCTCCCCGCCGGACTCTCCTGCTCTCCAGCACACCCACACTACAGTGGCATCCTGTTCCCGGAGCCACTCAATACACCGTTCAGGTCATCAGTCCTAAAGGAACAGTCTGGCAAACTCAGGTCAAAGAGCCGCAAGTCACCTATCCCAACCAACCCGCGCTGCAACCGGGTATCCCCTACTCTGTAGTCATCCAGACCAACACTGGTAAATCCTCTCAATCTGAAACCAGCACGGGCACCGAATTCATCCTCCTTCGGGACACCGAAGCGAAAGCGGTTCAAGCAGAGGTGCAACAAATCCTGCAAGGCAATCTCAGCGATGAAGTGAAAGCTCTCAAACTAGCCGCCTACTACCGCAACTACGGAGTCACTCAACCCTCTGCTTACGGATTATCAGAAAAGACAGCCAACGGCTACAGACTCAGCGCCGAAGCGATCGCCGCTCTAGAAACGCTGATCGCCCAAGGCAAGCGGTCGCCCCTGATCTACCGCACCCTGGGTGATTTATATTTGCAAACAGGAGTTATGAACCCAGCAGAAAATGCCTACTTGCGAGCGATCGAAACTGTTCAATCCTTAGAAGATTTAGAGGAATGGTCACTCACCTTATACGGCTTAGGTGAATTGTATGAGGTGACTCAAAATCTCCAACAAGCTCTAATCTTTTACAGTCAAGCCAAGGCAGGCTTTATTTTGCTCAACGATCGACGGGCTGAAGGACTCAACCGTGACATCGGCAGGCTAAAAAAATGACAGAGAATTTGTTAGACTGCCAGCACCTTATTTTGGCTATAGCCTTAAAATCACGACAGCGATTTTGTTAAATTGTACGATGATGACACCTAATGTGTTACTAGCTAAATCAGCAACGAGCTGAAATGAAATTCTAAAAAGCTATGTCTGACAAGGCTTTTAGCCCTTCAAAGGTGAATGACAGAATTTTGTTAAGAGACAAATAAAGTGTTACCCGACAACAAGACATCAATATCGGGATGATAGGATTTGAACCTACGACCCCCTCGTCCCGAACGAGGTGCGCTACCAAGCTGCGCTACATCCCGCAATACACATTGCTTAAATTAGACTAACACAAGAGCTAACCTGTAGAATCCTGGGCTGCAACTTGTTAAAATAATTCTTACACAACTTTAGGACAAACAGGCGTGGTCGTTAAGCCAGACTGGTTAAGGGTTAAGGCTCCTCAATGGGAGCGGGTTGGCAACGTTAAAGAAATTTTGCGGGATCTGTCGCTCAACACCGTTTGCGAAGAGGCATCATGCCCTAACATCGGTGAGTGCTTTAGCAATGGCACCGCCACGTTTTTGATCATGGGACCTGCCTGCACTCGTGCCTGTCCTTACTGTGACATTGATTTTGAGAAGAAACCTCAGCCACTCGACCCAACCGAGCCACTGCGACTGGCAGAAGCTGTGCGGCGAATGCGGCTCAATCATGTGGTGATTACATCAGTCAATCGCGATGATTTGCCAGATGGTGGGGCTTCTCAGTTTGTGCGCTGCATCCAAGATATTCGTGCTGTTTCCCCTGACACCACGATCGAGGTGCTCATCCCTGATCTGTGCGGCAACTGGAGCGCTTTAGAACAGATTCTCAGTGCTTCTCCCGACGTGCTTAATCACAACACTGAAACCATTTCTCGCCTCTATCGTCGGGTGCGTCCGCAGGGCGATTATGCCCGATCGCTCGAACTCTTGCAGCGGACTCGCCAAATCAACGCTCACGTCTACACAAAATCTGGCATTATGGTCGGCTTGGGCGAAACCGACGAAGAAGTGCGGCAAGTGATTCGAGATCTGCGCGCGGTCGATTGTGACATTCTGACGATCGGGCAATACCTCCAACCCACTCAAAAGCATTTAGGTGTGCAGTCGTTTGTGACACCTGAGCAGTTTGATGCGTGGCGAGGCTATGGAGAAGCGATCGGTCTATTGCAAGTGGTTTCTTCACCACTGACCCGCAGTTCTTATCACGCCGAACAGGTACAAGACTTGATGAAAAAATATCCCCGGAGGCAGGGTTGAAAGTCGCCGTGATTGGGGCAGGTGCTTGGGGTTCAACGCTGGTGGGTCTGGCAAAAGAGAATGGGCACTCAGTCAAGGTGTGGTCGCGTCAAAGCCCTCACAGTCTTGAGCAGGTGATTGATGGGGCTAATCTGGTGGTGTCCGCCATCTCAATGAAAGGGGTACGATCGGTTATTAGCCAGTTGAAATCGCTCTCCCTTTCGCCAGACACGATTTTCATCACGGCGACTAAAGGACTTGATCCATCAGGTACGGAACTCAATTTGCCACGATTGCCCTCTCAACTCTGGCAGTCAGCCTTTCCGACTCACGCCGTTGCAATTCTCTCCGGGCCTAATCTCTCTAAAGAAATTCAACACGGCTTACCTGCTGCCAGCGTCATTGCTAGCAAAAATCTAGAAGCGGCTAAACAGGTGCAAGTCGTCCTTTCGTCGTCTCGATTTCGCATCTACACAAACTCCGATCCGTTAGGGGTTGAGTTAGGGGGGGCGTTAAAGAACGTGATTGCGATCGCCGTCGGAGCCTGTGACGGCTTGCAGCTAGGAACGAATGCTAAAGCCGCCTTGGTGACTCGCGGTTTAGCAGAAATGATCCGCATTGGCACTTATTGGGGCGCAAAAGCCGAGACATTCTACGGGTTGTCAGGGCTGGGTGATTTATTGGCAACCTGCAACAGTGCATTGAGCCGAAACTATCAGGTGGGTTATGGGTTAGCCCAAGGTAAAACCCTTGAAGAAGTTCTCAGTCAGTTAGAGGGCACGGCTGAAGGAGTCAACACCACTCACGTTCTGATTCGACTAGCTGATCAGCAAAATATTTCGGTGCCAATCTCGTTTCAGGTTCATCAGTTATTGCAGCGTGAAGTCACGCCTCAAGCAGCCGTGGCAGCGCTGATGCTTCGCGACAGCAAACCGGAAGTTTAGGACTATTTTGAAGTGTGACTACTTCAGTTTCAAGCAGATCTTCTATGAAATTTGAGGAGCCGCTCCGTAGATCCACGGGATTGATGCTACATGCTCTACTGACTGCTTCATCCCTTCATAATCAAACCCTGCACCTGTTCAAAGCATTGATGAAGATGCAGAGCTAGTAAGGAAGCGATCGGAAAATTGCCATCATCGTGATGTAGGGTAACTTACGAATTGATGTGAGTGATCCTCTACTGCTTGCAGCCTCTTGCGACTCAGTTCGCACTTGATTAATTTCTGGTTAGAGAGAAGCTTCTTGCATAACCTTCCGAATTGAGGGTGAAAAGAGATGTAGAGAGTAGAAGACATTGATACCTGTCGCTCAAATCAACACCGTCGGGTGCAAGCCTACGGAACTCTACGAAGTGTTCTCTAGTCTCAGAAGACGGGCACACTGATCAAAAGCAGCCGACTGACCCCATTTCTACCGAGGGCAACCGAAAGACCATGATGCCAGCAACCTCTTTTTACGCTGATGCAGACTACGAAACCTCTTCTCTAGAGAGTTTTCGTCCTCAGAGCTACGATGCAGGTTATGCCGATCGTGACACAGAGCCGACTTCTGATGACTTGACCGATCTCGAAGTTGAGTCTGTCGATCAAGCAGGGCTTGGCACGCCAGTCCGTCGAACGACAGACCTCGTGAGGCTATATCTTCAAGAGATTGGTCGAGTTCGGCTGTTAGGTCGAGATGAAGAAGTTTCAGAGGCTCAGAGAGTTCAGCGCTATATGCGATTGCTAGAAGAGCGTAACGAGTCGGCTCTCAAGGGCAATGCTGCGATCGAGCGCTATGTCTACTTAATCGATGCCCGCGATCGTCTGACCTCAAGTTTGGGGCACCGCCCTTCTCTAGAGCGCTGGGCGGCTGAAGCAAATGTCACCGTGCTCGATCTCAAGCCCATCATGGCAGAAGGCAAGCAGCACTGGGCAAAGATCGTTGGGCTGGCGGTTGCGGAACTCGAACAAATTCAAAGCGAGGGACTGCTGGCAAAAGAACACATGATCAAGGCAAATTTGCGCCTAGTCGTGTCGGTTGCCAAGAAATATCAAAATCGGGGTCTAGAACTGCTGGATCTGATTCAAGAAGGCACGCTGGGTCTAGAGCGCGCTGTTGACAAGTTCGATCCGACCAAGGGCTATCGGTTTAGCACCTATGCTTACTGGTGGATTCGTCAGGGCATTACGCGTGCGATCGCCACTCAAAGCCGCACGATTCGCCTCCCGGTTCACATCACCGAAAAGCTCAACAAGATTAAGAAAGCTCAACGCAAAATTGCTCAAGAAAAAGGGCGAACTGCCACGATCGAAGACATCGCGGTCGAGCTAGAGATGACGGCGGCTCAAGTGCGAGAAGTTTTGCTGAAAGTGCCCCGATCGGTGTCTCTAGAAACCAAGGTCGGCAAAGAAAAAGATACCGAACTGGGTGATTTGCTCGAAACAGAAGAAATCTCGCCTGAAGAAATCTTGATGCGAGAGTCTCTCCGCCGCGATTTGCTGCAACTGCTAGCAGACTTGACGAGCCGAGAACGCGATGTCATTCAAATGCGCTTTGGCTTGGGCAGCGATGGGCACCCTTATTCATTGGCAGAAATCGGTCGTGCGCTCGATCTGTCTCGCGAACGAGTCCGCCAAATCGAAGCGAAGGCTCTTCAAAAACTGCGCCAGCCCAAACGCCGCAACCGTGTTCGTGACTATCTCGAATCTTTGAGCTAGAACAATCTCAAAAGCGTAAATCATTCTCATCTAAAAAGGGTCAAACCCTTTGTTCGTAGGGTTAGAAGCACTGCATTTTTGACCTTCAGTCTTGAATATAGTTCTCAACAAGGTGACTTTCTTGCAAATCACCTTGTTTTTTTATATGCTATATTCTCAAGAAAGCAAGCCTTGTTGAGAACATGAACGCTTCTGTATACACTGCCGCTTCTTTAAAAGCTGAACTGAACGAAAAAGGTTGGCGCTTAACTCCACAGCGCGAAACCATCTTGCAGATCTTTCAAAACTTACCGAAAGGAACTCATCTCAGCGCAGAAGATCTCTACGATGTGCTGAAAGCAGACGGGGAAGGCATTAGTCTATCGACCATCTACCGCACCCTTAAGTTGATGGCGCGGATGGGGATCTTGCGTGAGTTAGAACTTGCTGAAGGGCATAAGCACTACGAGATCAACCAACCTCACCCTTATCATCACCATCATCTAATTTGTGTCAGGTGCAGCAAAACGATCGAGTTCAAAAGTGATCCAATCCTCAAAATCGGCACTAAAGCCGCCCAGAGAGAAGGCTATCATCTCCTCGACTGTCAGTTGACCATTCACGCTGTTTGCCCAACCTGCCAGCGATCGCTGCTGCCCGGTTAACGATAGGCAACTCTGGCATCTAGACCGCGCGATCGCAGCAAGTTCGATTGCTTTTCGGCTCTATTTTGATTGGGATAAGCCCCTGCCAAAACATAGTCGCCGAGTTTAGATCTCGCTTCAAATGCGCTAGGGGCAATCTGTCTGACTCTAAATAGAGTTCGGGAGTCTTGTCTGGGAACGACGACAATGTATCGGTTGACAGAATCGTAGTGATTTTGAGCCGTTGCAATTCCTAAAGCGTTTAGCGTTCTCGCGTCTGCAATGCCCGTCGCATCCAGGCGATTTCCTTGTTGAAAGCGTCGAACAGCCTCCTGGGTTTGAGATCCAAAATAGCCCGTCACCGCTACATTAAAATACTCAAGATTTTTGAGCCGACGCTGAAGGTCTTCGACCTCAACACCTCCATCGCCAAACTTCAACTGCCGACCCGACGGATTGTAGCCAGTATCAGGAAGGGTTGTAGAAGACCCTGCAAGAACTTGTGCAACTTGATAACCCGCAATGCCGTCAGCAGTCAACCCTCGATCTCGTTGAAGTCTGAACACCGCATCTTCAGTCTGTTGCCCAAACACGCCATCGATCACGCCATTATAATAGCGCTCCGAACTCAGACGACGCTGTAAATCACTGACGGCACTGCCCCGATCGCCCCGCCGCAGCACCCCAGCATAAGTGCCATTACTAACGGTTTGGTCAGGGATGCTAAAGGTTTGGCTGGTCTGAATACCCCCTGACAATGCCGCTTCGGTTGCCGGTCCCACAATGCCATCGGCGTTGAGTCCCTTGCGCTGCTGGCACTCAATCACCGCTTCTCTGGTGAGAGGTCCAAAAACGCCGTCAGCGGGACCGTTATAACAATTAGCCGCCGTGAGCCGATTTTGTAAGTCAGAAACCTCAGCGCCTGTGTCACCCTGCTGTAAAAGCGCCATTGCAGAACTGGCGAGGCTCAAAATAGTTAGGCTAACCGCAATACTCAAGAACTTGACCCAAGCTGCACTAGACAGTTTTTGCCAATTTAGCCCATCGAATAAACTCAAGTGACGAAGTTGAGCCACTGGTCGATCGTCTTCAGGCGACTCGTTAGCACAGGCTAAATGCAAATAAGCAAGGGTTTCCATAGTCTTTGGGCAAGGTTTACTCAACTGGTCTAAAGTGAAGGCTTTTCACTTTTCCTTAGCAACATTTTAGCTTCATCCTCTGTAGAGTGCCTATACCCAACTGCAAAATCACCCCTTTGGCTAACCGTCTTCTTCGATTAACCAAGTGAAACCAACTTGCCATTGCTCTCCAAAACCTCGGAGGTTTAAGCCACTCTGTCGGTCACGATGTTGATGCTTGGTAAAACCTCCGAGGTTTGCGTAAGTCTATCTTGTTACTGAGAGCTTTTCTCAGTGTTTCCAGCTTTTACCCAGCCTTCTCGATCGTTGGATTGCACTCTCACTTTCTGCCATTCGCCATCCGAACTGGTTTCTAGCACAATCACTTTCTCGTTATAGTCAATGCCGCCAGTCTGCCCCCCATCTCGACCCGGCGCATCTCTGAGAATTAGCCCGATCGATTGCGTGACTCGCCCTTCATAAGCGCCCGATGGCAACGGTTTAGGAGACGCATCAGCCACACTGGACTGATCGGGAGAAACCGCTTTGGCTTTAACGGTCGCTTTGGCAGACGATGCAGGCTTGTCGTTGGAATAAATGGGTTTAGGGGGCGGCGCACTCAACTTAGCAATGAAGAATTGTGCAGCTAAAAACCCACCTCCTGCGAGGAGCGCGATCGCTAGAAACAGACCCGTGAAGACTTTAAGTAGACCCGACCAACTCATGGTGATTCCCCAAGAACGGCGAAGCAAGCAAAATCTTAGCATCTGATCGCACAGACGCACCGATAATTTTGCCGTCTTGAGTTTATTCGGGCTGTTGAAGTTGACGTTGGATACGATCGCTCAAACTACTGTGTTTTGATGCCAGTCGCGCTTTTCCGGCGGCTGCCCATTCTTGCAAAAAGTCAATTTGCTCTTTTGCAGTCCGGGCAAGCGGGACGATTTGACTTGCCGCCTCTAAGATGTCATCTGTCGTAAAGTCGCGATTTTGACTAAAGCCAAGGTGCATCGCCTCAATCAATGTTTGCTCGATTTCTGCACCAGAAAAGTCGGGTGTCTCATAAGCAAGGCGCTCTAAATCGTAGTGCTTAAGATTGTGAGGACGCAGACGAGACAAATGCACCGCAAAAATTGCGCGGCGCTCTTCTTGAGTGGGCAGACCCACAAAAAATATTTCGTCAAACCGTCCTTTCCGCAGCATTTCAGCAGGCAATGACTGAATATTATTAGCAGTGGCAACGACAAAGACTGGAGACGTTTTTTCTGCTAGCCAGGTGATAAACGTGCCAAATACGCGACTGGTTGTTCCCGCATCGCCTCGACTGTCTAAGCCAGCAAAGGCTTTGTCGATTTCATCGATCCATAAAATGCAGGGAGCGAGCGCCTCTGATAACTGGATCATTTGACGAGTCCGAGATTCTGACTCGCCGACTAATCCTGCAAACAGACGGCCGACATCGAGCCTCAGTAGTGGAAGATGCCAATGGTGCGCGATCGCTTTTGCCGTCAGTGATTTGCCCGTTCCTTGAATGCCCACTAAGAGCAGCCCTCTCGGATGGGGCAATCCATATTGTCGCGCCCGTTCTGAGAAAGAGCCGCCTCGCCGGAAAAGCCAATCTTTGAGGTTATCCAAACCGCCAATATCAGAAATATTTTCGGTCGCCGGGTAAAAGTCCAGGATTTGAGTTTGGCGAATCGTTTGACGCTTTTCTTCAAGAATTAAGTCAACGTCATCGGGCTGTAGCTCACCGTGAAGCGCGATCGCTCGTGCTAAAACTCGTCGAATTCGCTCGTTGGATAAACCTTGACACGATCGGATTAATTCATCCAGAACTTTGCCATCGAGTCGTTGCCCCGTTGCACTCAGAAGCCGTTCAATCTCAATCTTAATTTCAGCCGCGTTAGGAAGGGGAAACTCTAGCACGGTCAAAACTTCGCTTAGATCATCAGGAATCGAGATCTGAGGAGACAGCAATACGAGATTTTTGGGTTGAGATTTGAGCAGCCGCGCCAAATTGCGAAGTTTACGCGATACCGAAACATCTTCTAGAAACCGATGAAAATCTCGCAGCACAAAAACTGCCGGAGCACTGGCAGGCAGCTTTTCTACAAACTCTAACGCCTGTACGGGATTGCGCTTGCCAAAACCGACATCATTGGGATTTCCTTGATAGCCATCGACAAAATCCCAAATATAGACGGCTCGATCGCCCTGAATTTTGGCACACTGAACGATCGTCGCTTCGACTCGCTCTTCTTCGCGAGTGGGAATGTAAATAATTGGATAACGCGCTCTTAGCAGCAGATTAAATTCGTCGCTGAAGCTCATAGCAAAGTAGGGGCAATGGATGAGATATCAAGCAATAAGCGTCTCTCTCTAACCCTACACTATGCGTCATTTTCTACATCCTCCTCTATGAAGGAAGCTGACCTTTTAACGATTCTAAGGATGCCCAACGCCGATCGATTCCAGGATTTAAGATCGCATCTGAAACTTCGATGCCAGTACACTGCTGATCACACAACTGCTTTTGAGGAATCGCTAAACATAATTGCTCATAAAGCCAAGCTGTCGGTTCAAAAGAGCCGTTTGGCGGCAGGCTTTCTACCAAGTCATCGACTGAAAGATCTTGATCAAACGGCAAGGTTCCCGATCCATCTTCACTATCTGCCAGCCAGATCAACTCAGAAGCGGCAACCGATAAGCGATGATTAAACTGCTGTAAGCAGCGATGACAACTCAACGTCACGATCGTATCTGCCTGAGCCGAAACTTCGAGATAATTTCCCTGGTGAGTCACCTTTAAGCTTCCTTGCACGGGAGTCAGTGTCTCAATGCCCTTGAGATTTTCTTTAAACTCGATCGTTTGGGTTCGCTCGTGCGCCTGAGCCAGTTGAGGAATATAAATTGCTTTCATAGCTGTGAGCAACCCTCCTTAAAACTAAGAAGCCCGTACATTTTTCAGTACAGGCATTCTCTACACTTTTTATTTTAGCAATTAAGCAGACGGTTCATCTGACTTAGCGGGTTGGACGACTAAGCGGCGATCGGGTTCCTGTCCTCGGCTATAGGTTTCTAGGTCGGGGCTGTCTTTGAGAATGGTATGAATCTGTCGCCGCTCGGCTGAAGAAAGCGATTTGATTTCATACTCTTTTCCCGATTGTCGGACTTGCTCGGCAGCTTGTTCGGCAATTTCTAGCAATTCTTGCTGACGACGTTGACGATATCCCGCTAGCTCGATCGTGTAAGCGCCCTGCTGGTCTTCTTGCTTGCCCAAATTCAACGTAGAATTTGCTAAATACTGAATGGAGTCTATTGCGACTCCTTGGGTGCCAATCAGCGCTTCTATCTGGTCTGGCGTTAAAGCTGAGTCATCGATCGTCAACCAGCAACTCGTTTCAGAGAACGTTTCTCTAATTTCAGTTGTGACAGGTGCAGACAAATTCGCAAGCTTTAGGAATTCCTCTAACCACTGCTGACCTCGTTGTTCAAACTGACGATCGCTCATAGTGTCTCTCTAAGGAACGTGGATTTATTAAGGTGTAACTTCTCGCCCTCTCCCTAATGAGTTACGGTGTACACCAATCTTTGTCGCTGCGTTTGGGTCGGCTTCAGCCCCCTAAATCCCCCATTCTGGGGGACTTTGAGCTAAGACTCTAGTTTCAAAGTCCCCCACTCGTGGGGGATTTAGGGGGCAAAAGTCTCGGCGATGACAAATCAGAGGACTTTTACAGGTTATTTAATCCACGATCCTAAGCCTTCTTTTTGCGACCGGGTTCAAACGGGAGAGTAGTTTCTCCACTTTTTGCATCTCCACTCTTAGCTGCCTCAGCATCTACAATCTTTTGCAGATTTTCGGGCAACGCCTCTCTCGACAAAAAGAAAGTCTGAGCCGTTTGGAAGATGTTACCGATCACCATATACATCAACACGCCAGCAGGCAGGGGGAAGAATAAAAACATTCCAGAGAAAATAACTGGCGTAATCTTGTTAATCGTGTCTTGCTGCGGGTTGCCACTCGCTCCGCTTTGCCCAGAGAGCAGTTGGTTGATATAAAGACTGATGCCAAAGAAGATCACCATGCCGATAATATCCCAGTGCAGCGCACCATCTGGATCGATCGCGCCCACCCGTCCCAACGCATCAATAAACAAAAAGCCCTTGTTTGCCGCCAATCCAGGAACAATTGCTTGAAGCGTGACATCTCCGGGCTGAAGTGCTTCGATCGTCCCGTCGTCTTTAATCTGAATCCGTTCAGCACCGCTAACGACCTTAAATTTAGGAGTCAGATCACTGTCAGGATACTCAGTCGCTAAAGCATCAAATGGCTTGCCCTCAACGGTCTGAAACTCAATCTTGGTTTTGTCACCGACTACTAGACGAGTTCCACTAGGTGCGACAGCGGCAATTTTGGTGTGAACGCTATCCGACAAATAAATGTTTTGAGGAGGCGTTACAAATGCCTGGGGTTGAATCTGCTCAATCTGTTCTCTGGGCAGAATCTGGAGATTCATCGAATAAGGAACATCAGAGAAGGGCGAACCTCGCAGCGTTGCAAACAGCGCAAATAGCACAGGCATCTGCATCACAACTGGTAAACACCCTGCCAACGGGTTGCCAAACTCTTTATAAACCGCGCTCATTTCTTGCTGCTGCTTCGCGGGGTCATCTTTGTAGCGCTCTTGAATCTCCTTCACCCGTTTTTGCATCGCGGGTTGAGACACCTTCATGCGGCGCATACTGCGAATAGAGCCAGCGCTGAGAGGGTAAAGCGCAAAGCGAATTACCAAAGTTAGTGCCACGATCGCCAACCCGTAGCTGGGCACGATTCCATAGAAGAAATCGATGATCGGCAGCATTATGTTGTTGGAAAGAAAGCTTATACCGAAGTCCATTCGCCTTACGTCTCTACCTATGAAGTCTGAGTTTGCTGAATTCAATCTGCGGACGCAATGTTGCTTTGCACCCTGACAGAACAAGTCCCAGTGTAGCTTGTACTTTGATCGTTAAGCGATCGAGAAACCTGCTAGAAGGGTGGGATAACCGAATGGCTTAACCCTGTTTACCCAATGCACCGCTTGCTTTTTTGGCGCGCTCAGAAAGCCGCTCATTAATGAAGTCATAGAGTTCCCGAAACTTGGGAACTGACCGCATTTCGATGCGGCTACCGTCACGCAGCGTTAGCACCATGTCTCCCCACATCCCTAACCCACGGGGAACCGTCACCACTTTAGTGATGTCAGAATAAATGATTTCGACGCGATCGCGACCCATCCAACCGCCCGTTACCCCGATCCGCCGATTAGTAATACGATAGCGAAGCCAGAGCGCCCGGACAAATGCCCCGATCGTCAACGGCAAACAAATCACGGTTGGGGCTAAAAGTACGCCAATAATCAGATCCCCGACGTGGGGTCCACCTTCGTAATAAACTTCTTCTTTAATTGCCATTCAATACCTCAGCGTCTAGCAATAACTGCTCTAATTCTTGCAGAAATTGAAAATAATCGCACTCAACTGCTTGAGGTCGCACGATAATCACGAGTTTCCAACCAGCGGTGAGACGAGGTAAGAGTTGCCGCAACGCTGCTCGGATTTGCCGTTTAATGCGATTGCGAACGACTGCCCGCTTACTCACTTTCAAACTGATCGAAATGCCAATCTGAGAGGGAACCTGCGGTTCTAAATCTGAGAAGCCCTCTGGCAAAGATTTCTTAGCGAAAAACTTTGAACCGTGCAAAGCTCTCAGCGTTAGATTTGGTGAGTTGCGTCGGAGCCCATGCTGATAGACGCGACTAAAATCTTTTCGATGCTTTAATCGATTGGGTTTGGACAGTGCCAAAGCAAACCTCGCCTTGCGCGATCGCGTCTAGACCGCTCAAGCTTTCTAGCCAGAAACGCTTAACCGAGCGCGTCCTTTCTTTCGGCGAGCGGTGATCACTCTTCGACCCGTTGCCGTCCGCATCCGGGCCCGAAAGCCAGACTTTCTTCTTCTTTTACGGCTGGTTCCTTCTAAAGTTCGCTTGGTCATGGGTCGTTGTTCTCGCTACTAGTTAAATGTGAAAAAGACCGTGGAAGAGCCACAGTCTACAAATATAGCACTATGTTTAGGGGCTGAAGTTGGCGGAAGCTGAGGCAAAATAAAAAACAGGACGAATGTGATTCGCCCTGACTTAAAATGTCTGCTCAACTGCCTAGCTAATGGTCACAATCCAGGTGCCGATGTCGCGCAGCAAAGGCACGTCTCCAGGAGACAAGACTCGGCAATTAAAGTAGAACATCCCGCCATTGCTGGGATTTTTGACATTCGAGAAGATCAGCTCGACGTTTGATCCAGCGGGTACGGGGTCTTGAGGAAACACTGAAATCACGTAGTTTTCTTTCTCCCACTTGACCTCTTGAATGGCAACTTTTTTGTCGTTGACCATCAGTTCGACGCTCTTGGGGTCAAAGGTGCCTTTGTAGTAGTCGGGATAATCGATCGTGAACTGTGCCACCGCGACCTTCATTCTTTTGCGCTCAACTCTAAAGCGATAGCGATCCCAGGAGTTGGTGTTGCCGCCAAAGTCAAGCCGATAGTTGAGTTGGTTCTCGCTTTTGACTCCACTAAAGAGAGTGAGTCCTGGTAAGCCTTGAGAAAATGCCACGATCGGAAGCCCTGCGACAAGGCAGCCCGCGATCGCCAAGGTTGACACAACACGTCGCATCGAAAATCCTCTGAGCAGCATAGGCGTTTGACCTGGAGAACAAGGGTTAGTGATTAAGTGATTAAACTTCGTCAATATTGACATATCAGGTGGCTAAACGAAATGACCTGGTGAGGAGCGACTCATAGCAAGCGACGAGTTAGAGCTTAGAAATGTGCCCTAATTAAAAAAAGTATCTACTGAGAACTTTCTGGCGATCGACCTGAATACCGACTCAAAAAACTTCATCAAGCTACATGAACTTAGATTGAAAGACTTTACATTATAAAGAAATTTTGTGATTAACTCGCTTAAAACTGGTATTTGTCTAAAGATAGTTTACGAATTTAATTCTCGTTTTTTAGAAATTGAGTCCCAAAATAGGTCAAATGAAAAATCCTATTGAGGGAATCGAATTAGGATGGCATGCTATCTCTATAATTTCTAAAATTCAAGCTTTTGGTCAATGGGCAGAAATTTAGCAGTTGACTCTATAGAAAGGGGGTATTTCATGACGATCGCCATCAATAAACAGGATGAAGCCAGCTATCAGCCTAAGTCTGAGGAAACTGTACAAAAAAAGATTGGCATTCCCAGAGAGATTTTAGTCGGTGAATGTCGAGTTGCTGCAACACCCGATACGGCTAAACTTCTACAAAAATATGGCTTTGAAGTTTTAATTGAAACTGGGGCTGGAAACGCCGCAAATTTCTGTGATGATGCCTATAAACAAGTAGATTGTCGAATCATTGCTGACCCTGAAACCCTTTGGGCAGAAGCCGATTTAATCTTAAAAGTGCGCGCCCCTGATCATCATTCTGATCTCAACAAACACGAAACAGAATTGCTGCGAGAAGGCGGAACTTTAATCAGTTTTATCTGGGCGGCACAAAATCCAGAACTCGTGCAAAAACTCGCCGATCGCAAAGCAACGGTGATCGCAATGGATGCTGTGCCTCGAATCAGTCGGGCACAAAAGCTAGATGCTCTTAGCTCGATGGCAAACATTGCCGGATATCGAGCCGTGGTCGAGGCCGCTAACCAGTTTGGGCGCTTTTTCACCGGGCAGATCACGGCGGCTGGAAAAGTTGCCCCCGCCAAAGTGATGGTGATCGGAGCGGGAGTGGCTGGGTTATCGGCGATCGGCACCGCTAGAAGTTTAGGCGCGATCGTTCGAGCCTTTGATACCCGTCCTGTTGTCAAAGAGCAGGTCGAAAGTTTAGGCGCAGAGTTTCTAGAGCTAGAGTTTGAAGAAGACGGCACCGGGACGGGTGGTTATGCCAAGACCATGAGTCCTGAGTTTATCAAGGCTGAGATGGATCTGTTTGCGGCGCAAGCCAAAGAAGTAGATATCATCGTTACCACAGCTTTGATTCCGGGTAAGCCTGCACCTAAACTGATCACCAGAGAGATGGTAGAGAGCATGAAAGAAGGCTCTGTGATCGTCGATATGGCTGCCGAGCAGGGTGGTAACTGTGAAGTCACCAAGCCAGGAGAAATCTATCGCTACAACGGGGTGACCATTATTGGGCTGACCGATCTGCCTAGCCGTATGGCAAACCAAGCCAGCCAGCTTTATGGCAAAAACTTGTGTCACCTCTTAGATGACATGGGTAGACATGACAATCACCAAATCGATTTAGAAGATGAGGTGGTTCGAGGCGCATTAGTCGTTCACAACGGCGAAATTATGGCACCGCCGCCCAGACCTGCTCCTCAACCTGCTCCTGCTCAAGCCACGGTTCAGGAAATCCCTCAACCTGTCAAAGCGTTACCCAAAAAGAACCTGAGCGGCGTTTGGGCTGGGCTGATTGCAGTGATTTTAGTCGCGATCGGTGCCACTGCCCCGGCTTCATTTCTCTCCCACTTTACGGTCTTTGTGCTGGCGTGTTTTGTTGGCTGGCAGGTGATCTGGAACGTCAAACCTGCTCTACACACCCCATTGATGAGCGTCACCAATGCGATTAGCGGCATCATCATCGTCGGCGGAATGCTGCAAATTTCTGGCGCTCCGACTTCGCCCACCACGATTTTAGGCGCGATCGCCATCCTAGTCGGAACCATCAATATTTCTGGTGGTTTCTTGGTGACTCAACGAATGCTCAAAATGTTTCAACGATAAATAGTGATGTCAAATAACTTGATGACCGTCGCTTATATTGCGGCGAGTGGTTTGTTTATTCTCAGCTTGGCGGGGTTGTCCAATCAAGAAACCTCTCGCAAAGGCAACCTCTACGGCATTGCCGGAATGCTGATTGCATTTGTTGCCACTGCTCTTGGAAGTCGTGGAACTAATTATGGCGTTTTGGTGGGTGTCTTGCTGCCAGGAGTCCTCATCGGGGCAAGTTTGGCCTCTCGTGTGGCGATGACAGAAATGCCAGAATTGGTCGCCGTTCTGCACAGCTTTGTGGGGATGGCGGCAGTTTTGGTCGGAATAGCCAACTATTTGCAGCCACAAACGCTGACAGGCGGTGAAGCCACTATCCACGAGATTGAAGTGTTTATTGGCGTATTTATCGGTGCGATCACGTTTACAGGCTCGATCGTGGCGTTCGGAAAATTGCGCGGCGTTCTCAGCAGCAAACCGCTGATGTTGCCTGGTCGTCATCTGCTAAATCTAGGGATGCTGGGCACCTGCTTTTGGCTGGGTGGACAGTTCATGAGCGGCGATCTCTTAACCGGATTGCAATCGCTGCTGATTATGACCGGAGTTGCCTGTCTATTGGGCATTCATTTAGTGATGGCGATCGGGGGTGCCGATATGCCCGTCGTGATCTCGATGCTCAACAGCTATTCAGGTTGGGCCGCCGCCGCCGCCGGATTTATGCTCTCCAATGATCTGCTGATCATTACCGGAGCGCTGGTGGGCAGCAGTGGCGCGATTCTCAGCTACATCATGTGCAAAGCAATGAATCGATCGTTTATCAGCGTCATTTTGGGCGGATTTGGAGCCACCGCCGGGGCAACATCCGCCAGCAGTCAGCCAGAGGGTGAGGCAAAATCAATCTCGATCGAAGACACCACCGAGCTTTTAGAAAATGCCAAGAGTGTGATTATCGTTCCGGGTTATGGAATGGCAGTTGCTCAGGCACAACATCCGATTTCTGAGATTACCAAGACGTTGCGCGATCGCGGCATTAAAGTTCGGTTTGGCATTCACCCTGTTGCAGGTCGGCTACCCGGACACATGAATGTGTTGTTGGCAGAAGCAAATGTGCCTTACGACATTGTTCTAGAAATGGACGAAATTAATGAGGATTTTCCTGAAACAGATGTGGTGTTGGTGATTGGAGCCAATGACACCGTGAATCCGAGTGCGATGGAAGATCCAGGGAGTCCGATCGCAGGAATGCCCGTTCTCGAAGTGTGGAAAGCCAAAACCGTGATTGTCATGAAGCGGAGCATGGCAAGCGGCTACGCAGGGGTCGAAAACCCATTGTTCTATAAAGAAAACGCCCAGATGCTATTCGGCGATGCCCGAAAAAACGCCGATGCCATTGTCGGCAAATTGAGCGCCCTGGTCGCTTGTTGACTGGTAAGTAGACGGACGCAATTATTTGTAAACCGCATTTCGGCTCCGCTCAATGCTCAATCTTCAAGTAAGAAGAGGGTTGAGCGGAGTCGAAACCCGGCGACTTGGGTTATTAATTCTGTCTTTCTACCTATGCCAAAGACTTTGTGGGCGTTGCTGAATGCAAGTATGAATCCTATCTATCGAGGCTGAATCCTTTCGCCCCCTAAATCCCCCAAAATTGGGGGACTTTAAGATTCTGGTTCCCCTCAAACTTGGGGGCTAGGGGGGGCAATTCATATTTGCATTCAGCAACGCCACTTTGTGAACGGGTTCAGGAACTGTAGTCTGCTAACGATCGGTGAGAGTAGATTCTGAACCTGGGGCTAGGCTTTAACCTATAAGGTTAACTCCTAAGAAACACACTCCGGGAGAGCAGGTTTAGCAACGAGGTCAAATCCAAGCGCCATCGCCTTTTTCTTGAGGT
>NZ_PVWG01000051.1:0-29295 GCF_003003695.1 Phormidesmis priestleyi ULC007 | reverse complement strand
AACGAAGGCATCCGCGCTTGGATGGCTTCTCAAGACCAGCCTCACGAAAAATTTGTATTCCCTGAAGAGGTTCTGCCCCGTGGTAACGCTCTCTAATAGTTCGATCGTAGCGGGCAATCGCGACCAGGAATCCTCAGGATTTGCCTGGTGGTCAGGTAACGCCCGCCTCATCAATCTCTCTGGTAAACTGTTGGGCGCTCACGTCGCTCATGCAGGTCTGATTGTGTTCTGGGCTGGAGCGATGACCTTGTTTGAGGTTGCTCACTTTATTCCCGAAAAGCCCATGTATGAGCAGGGCTTGATCCTGCTTCCTCACCTGGCATCTCAGGGCTGGGGTGTGGGCCCTGGCGGCGAAGTTATTGACATTTTCCCTTACTTTGTAGTAGGTGTTTTGCACCTGATTTCTTCAGCAGTTCTGGGTTTTGGCGGCATTTATCACGCCGTTCGCGGTCCTGAAACTCTGGAAGAATACTCTAGCTTCTTTGGATACGACTGGAAAGATAAGAACCAGATGACTAACATCATCGGCTATCACCTAATTTTGTTGGGTGTGGGCGCACTGTTGTTGGTTGCGAAAGCGATGGCGTTCGGTGGACTCTATGACACCTGGGCACCGGGCGGTGGAGACGTGCGCGTCGTCACGAATCCTACCCTCAACCCTGCCATTATTTTTGGCTATCTGCTGAAGTCTCCTTTTGGGGGCGACGGCTGGATTGTCAGCGTCAACAACCTTGAAGATATTGTCGGCGGTCACATCTGGGTTGCTCTGATCTGTATTGCAGGTGGTCTGTGGCACATCTTAACCAAGCCTTTTGGTTGGGCACGTCGGGCGCTTGTCTGGTCGGGTGAGGCTTATCTCTCCTACAGCATCGGTGCAGTGTCTCTGATGAGCTTCATTGCCTCTTGCTTTGTTTGGTTTAACAACACCGCTTATCCGAGTGAGTTCTACGGCCCTACGGGCCCTGAAGCGTCTCAAGCTCAAGCGATGACCTTCTTGGTTCGTGACCAGCGCTTGGGTGCAAACGTCGGTTCTGCTCAAGGTCCTACGGGTCTTGGTAAATATCTGATGCGTTCTCCCACAGGTGAAATCATCTTTGGTGGTGAGACGATGCGCTTTTGGGACTTCCGTGGTCCTTGGTTGGAGCCTCTCCGGGGTCCAAACGGTCTTGATCTGAACAAGATTAAGAATGACATTCAACCTTGGCAAGCTCGTCGAGCGGCTGAGTATATGACTCACGCACCTTTGGGTTCTATTAACTCAGTGGGCGGCGTAGCGACGGAGATCAACTCCTTTAACTACGTGTCTCCTCGTGCCTGGTTAGCCTCGTTCCACTTTGTGATGGGTTTCTTCTTCTTAGTCGGTCACCTGTGGCACGCGGGTCGTGCTCGTGCAGCGGTGGCTGGTTTTGAACGGGGAATCGATCGTGAATCTGAACCCGTATTGTCAATGCCTAATCTTGACTAGTGGTTGAGATTAGCTGAATAACCTTTAACTTAAGGCTCCTGTGTAAAAGCGGGAGCCTTTCTCATAGGTAGATGGATCGGTTTTGGGCGATCGAGTCTGTTCTTCGGTGCGTCACAGTCTTTCTGCTGTCAGAGGTTAGAATTCAATCCAGTACTCCTATGCCCTCCAGTTATGACGGATCAAATTGAACTGACGATCGATTTCCAAGATTCAACCAGTATTGCCAAGCAAGAAAAACTGACTCAGACTGTCTGGGAACAGATCAAAAAAATGCCGGGGGTTAAGGTCGATCGCGTGGTTGATCCAAATCCACCAGAAGGAAGTCGGGCGATCGGGGCGTTTTTGTGGGGCTTGCTTCAGGCTGAGGTCAGTACCAAAAGTGTCAAAACGCTGTTTGGGTTTTTGGGCGATCGCCTCGGAGATAAGCCGATCAAAGGTAAAGCCAAATTTTCCGATGGGCGAGAGTTCGAGTTTGAAGCGAGTAGTAGAGCCGAGCTTTTGGCAGCAGAAGAAACGATTCAACGATTGGCGCAGATTAAATAAACGTGAGTTCGATAGAAGGGGTTCACTCCGATGATGAATTCGGGAAGCCCCCTAAATCCCCCAAAATTGGGGGACTTTGAACCGGAAATTTTGGCTTGAAGTCCCCCAATTTGGGGGATTTAGGGGGCAGAAGCCGCTGAGAACGAAGCGAAAAAACTCGTCGAACTCACGTTAAATAAACAGCATTAAATAAGCCGTGGATCAATGACTAAGGTTGCCCTGTTGATTGGAGTGAGTGAATATAAACCGGGACTCAATCCCTTGCCTGCGGCAGTCAGAGACATTGAGGCAATGCAGGGCGTTTTGCAGCATCCAGATTTTGGGGCGTTTGATGAGATCAAGCGGCTGCCAAATCCTGGGTTGCTAGAGATGCGGAGCGCGATCGCTGAGTTGTTTGGCGATCGCGACACCGATGATCTCGTGTTGCTCTACTTCTCTGGGCATGGGGTCACGGATGAGTATGGCAAATTTTTCCTGACCAACTGCGACACGCAGAAGGCAGGCAAACTCAACAAAGCCACGGTGGTCGAAGCGGGGTTTGTGCATGACCTGATGGAAAACTGCGACTCAGAGCGGCAAGTGATTATTTTAGACTGTTGCCACAGTGGGGCATTTCCAGAAGGCATGAAGGCAAGAGATGCTGGAAGCACGATCGACTTTCAGCAACAGTTGGGCGGTCGCGGCAGAATTGTCTTGACTTCTTCGGCAGCTACCGAATATTCGTTTGAGCGAGAGGGGGAAGATCTCGCGATTTATACTCGTTATTTGGTGGAGGGCATTCAAACGGGAGCGGCGGATTTGGATGGCGATGGTGCTGTGTCGGTGAGTGAACTGCATGATTATGTGAGAGAGCAGGTTCGTAAAGCTGCTCCAGCGATGCAGCCTGAGCGCTATGTGTTTCAAGATGGCGAGAAGATTTTGTTAGCAAAAGCGCTGATTAGTGACCCCAAACGCAACTATCGCAAAGAAGTTCAGAAACGAATTAGAGATGGCAAACTTTCGGGTTTATCTAGTCGATCGCTCAGGGAAATTGCTCGTAAAACAGGTGTATCGATCGCCGACGCTGAAGCGATCGAAGCCGCAGAACTAAAACCTTATCAAGAACTCCAGCAAAAGCTCGACGACTATCGCGAGGCATTTCTAGAAGCAGTACAAGTAGAATATCCTCTCACCGAAGAGACGCGACTCGAATTGCAAGATTATCAACACGTTTTAGGTCTACGGAATGAAGACATCCAGTCACTCGAAGCCAACCGTTCTACATTCTCCTTCGAGACTATTACAGTGAATGGTCAAGGGCAGGAAAGCGATCGTCGCATCAACCAAGCCGAATTCTTTACAGAAGACCTGGGTAATCAGACCACACTAAACATGGTTTCAATTCCAGGTGGCTCTTTTCAAATGGGAGCCGCTAAGAATGAAGAAGATGCAAACGACGATGAATATCCGCAGCATTCAGTGACGATCGCGCCTTTTCACATAGGCAAATTTGCCATCACTCAGGCGCAATGGAAAGCGATCTCTACTCTACCCAAAATCAATCACGACCTCAAACCAGATCCCTTAATCCTCTCAGATTCCTCAACCCTCACAATCTTCCAAGGAGCAAACCGACCTGTTGTGCTAGTTTCCTGGTTTGAAGCCGTGGAGTTTTGCGATCGCCTCACCCAAAAAACTGGAAAGCTTTACCGTCTGCCCAGTGAAGCTGAATGGGAATACGCCTGTCGTGCTGGCACTACAACCCCTTTTCACTTTGGTGAAACAATCTCAACCGATTTAGCAAACTATCAAGGTACTGACCGGACACACGAAGGCACGACTTATTCAGGTTCCTATGGCGAAGGTGCAAAAGGAATTTTTCGACAACAACTAATCAAGGTCGGTAGTTTTCCACCAAATGGGTTTGGGCTGTTTGATACACACGGAAATGTTTGGGAATGGTGCGCCGATTGCTGGCATGATACCTATCACGGCGCTCCGAGCAATGGAAGCGTTTGGGAAGCTGGAGACAGTGAACATCGGCTTTATCGTGGCGGTTCGTGGGTCAGCGATCCGGGGCAATGCCGCTCTGCGTATCGCGAAAAGAACGCACCCGATCATCGCAACTTCATCGGTTTTCGGGTTGTCTGCCTTTCCCCCAGGACTCTTTAGCTCTTTACCCTCTTGCTCTCTTGCTCTCTACCCTCCTTCACCTTTCGCGCAACGCGCGATCAAAATTTTTATTTTCCTAACATGAGCGAACTGCCCATTATTCAAAAAACCTATGACTTGATCAAACGTCAGTTCGATAGAAGTGATTCGCTACGATTGTGAATCCGGGAAGCCCCCTAAATCCCCCAAATTTGGGGGACTTTGAGCTAAGATTTCCGGTTCAAAGTCCCCCAGGATGGGGGATTTAGGGGGCAGAAGCCGCTAAAACGAAGCGAAAAACCTCGTCGAACTGACGTTAATCAAATGGTTCCAAATACAGAAATCGGAGTTCTGCTAGGAATTAAGCGCGATCGCCTATTCATTTCCTCTGATAATGCCAATAATAAAAAAGGATAACGTCCTAATCTGTGTGGCGGTTGCTATATATCTGCCCACGGAACCCATCTCAAAAAACATCGATTACCATGCTGCTCTGTAACTTTTGCACCTAACCGATCGTAAAAGCGAAGCCCACGAGTATTTCGAGCATCAGCATTCCAAGCAAGATGGGTACAGTCATTTTCTTGGGCTATTTGAACTAATTGAGCCATTAATGCTGCTCCTGCACCTTGGCTTCTCATCTCGTCATCCACATACAAATCATCAAGCCAAATGTTTGGCTGACCTGCAAATGATGAGTACCTGAATCCATATAATGAAAAGCCGACCTCATGGGCTGAAAATGCAAACAAAACGTAAGAAAAGGGGATGATTCCGAACAGTGTTTTGCGTATTTTGTCTTCGGATACTTGCAGCACACCAGAGAATGCACCAATGCTTCGGTCAAATTCTGATTTCTTCTGGATGAATGAGAGTATCAGAGATACATCATTAACAGTGGCAGATCGAACTTTCATTGGTTTCCTTTGTTAAGTCACCATACCGATATGGGCAGCGACGATCTGCCAAGTTCCGCTTGAAGAAACAGCCCAAACTCGCGTGAAACGAAAGTCACCATTGGCAGGACTGCCATCATAACTACCCAATATTTGCATTCGGACTGACACGATCGCCACCTCTCCATGCATTTGAATCTGCCGCTCAGAAGGGTTTAACTCGTGTATCTTAATCAAACCCGATTCGTGAGCAGCTAAATCATCTTGTTTTCCTAATAATTCTCCAAGATGACTGGTGATGATGATGTCGGTGGCTAGTAATTCATCCAAAATGCTGACATCAGAAGCCAGCATTGCCTGCCTGAGTCGTTCTTCGGCGTTGATAATCTGAGTTTCAACTGTTTCAGTCATAGCGCTTCTTTCCGAATATCAACAACCTGCACTCTCTGGGTAAAGACACAACACAGTGTCCTTATCTGGCTGCTATCAGTTCAGGCTGAATGGAGAGAGTGGGACGATCGATCACCTGATCAATCAAGCCATACTCCACCGCCTCAGCCGCCGACATAAAGAAATCGCGCTCAGTATCTTGCTCAATTTGCTCCAGCGATTTCCCCGTATAGTTCGCCATGCTCTGGTTAATCTGGCGTTTTAGATAGAGGATTTCCCTGGCTTGAATCTCAATATCCACCGCCTGACCCTGCGCTCCGCCAGAGGGTTGGTGAATCATAATCCGCGAACTGGGCAAACTGCTGCGCTTCCCCTTAGCACCCGCACCCAACAGGAACGCTCCCATACTCGCCGCAAACCCATAGCAGATTGTGCAAACATCTGGACGAATGTGATTCATCGTGTCGTAGATCCCTAAACCATCCAGCACAGAACCACCGGGAGAATTGATGTAGAGGTAGATGTCTTTTTCTGGGTCTTCTGCTTCTAGAAATAGCAGTTGTGCTACGATTCGATTTGCCATTTCCGACTCGACTGTTTCTGCCAGAAAAATGATCCGCTCTCGCAGCAGGCGAGAATAAATGTCGAAGGCTCTTTCTCCCCGACCCGATTGTTCAATGACGGTAGGAATCATGATGTGGTTCTCTCAACGAGGTTGACAGTTTAGTAATTGGTAATTGATTAACGTCAGTTCGACGAGTTTTTTCGCTGCGTTGTCAGCGGCTTCTGCCCCCTAAATCCCCCATCCTGGGGACTTTGAACTAGAAATTTGGCTTGAAGTCCCCCACGAGTGGGGGATTTAGGGGGCTTTCCGAATTCACAATCGAAGCGAACCACTTCTGTCGAACTGACGTTTGATTAAAACTTCCATGACCATTGCCGATCGATTTCAGGCGACCCAGGCTAATCCATCTTCGATTTCCAGCAGGCGCTTGAGGTATGACAGGCTGACAGTCCATCTGCGGCTGACGTTCAGGCAGCTTTGGGTGTCAAGACGATCGTGAATCAGCGTGAGCTTCACCGTAGTCCCGGACTGCTCTAACTCAAATCGCACACGAGATGGCTGTAGTTCCGTTTCGTTGGGTAATTGGAAGGTGTAAGCAAGTCGCTGCGGCGGCTCGGATTGCAACACTTCGCCTTGCCAGTCAGACTCGCCATCCGGGTTGATGTGTTGCACAGATGACCCCACCTCCCAGTCGGACTGGAGTTGCCCGTCTCCCCAATACTGCTGGGTGAATGCTTCGCTGGTCAAAGCTTCCCAGAGCTTGTCGAGGGTGGTCGCAATGTAGGTCACATAAACGAAGGTGGGTTTATCCATGTTCTGGCTCCTTGTTAGTCTCTTCGAGTTTTCGTTTTAATTCACTCAATGCGTCTAATTGATGACGTTCATATTTACTCAACCAACGATCGTAAATTTCTTGAATCGGCGCTGGGTTAAGGTAATGCAGTTTCTCTCGCCCCTGCCAGATGATGGCAATCAGATGCGCTGTCTCTAACAGCGCTAGATGTTTTGTCACGGCTTGCCGCGTCATATCAAGGTGTTCGCATAGTTCTCCTAACGTTTGACCGTTGTGAATGTACAACTGGTCGAGCAATTTTCTCCGACTCGGATCGGCAAGGGCTTTAAACACTGCATCCATATTAGAATATTATGCAACTAATTGGTTGCATGTCAAGCGATCGAATTAGGAGGATGATGTTCTTTCTGTATACTGCGATCGCTAACCTCGCAAAAAACACCGATTAAAGCTGCGTTAATCGGCGGAATCTGTTGCTTTTCATTCGTGGTGTGCTACCGCTCATGAAATTTTCTGTGAAAGTAACCCACTGATGCCGGAGTGCAAGAACAACAGACCAAAAACAAGCGAGACGGCAATGGTGATTGGACGGCTATTTCTGGTCAACCAGGCTGAAAACTCAGCGAGTACAGATTGCGATCGTGTGGGCATGAGGATACGAAACACGATCGGCAACAGTAGCAAAGATTCAGCCAACAAGATGAAGAGTAAGTATGCGATCGTGCTGGCTGGCTGCCCCAACTGTGCGGCCGCGATCGTAGCCAGTGCGCTGAGGGTAAAAACCCATAACTTGGCAGCAATCAATGGCAGTCCGAGTCCAATTCCAAGAGCCTTTAGCGGGGTTGAGCTATCGAGCAGGGTCAACCACTTGCCGGGTGGATCATCCGGATCTTCCTCCTTCCGCCATTTTTTATAGGCAGCGATCAATAAGAGAATGCCGAGCACCAAGAGCAATGTTGAAACGATCGGATTCTTACCACCGCTACTTCCCTCAGTCGATGCCGCAGACCCAGCTAGAACCCAACTAAAAATCAATCCCTGTAACAGACGGGTGATCGTCATTCCAGTGACATAGGTCACAGCCTTGAGCAATCCCTGCTTGGGGCTGTTCAGTAGCAACAAACCGATATTATTTGCAATGGTACGACAGCACTGCCGATAATATACGGTAGAAGGGAAATGAGTATGGTTTCCATAGAATGCTCTTTAGTTTGCGATAGGACTCACTAGGTTTCTAATCTTCGGACATCTCACCACACGATCGGGCTAGTGGAAAGCAAAGGAATAATGCTCAAACTTACCCTCGATCATCTTAATTTTGATTGTAAGAAAATTTGACTCATGTTTTAGCTTGATTGACTGCTTTCACGAGGACGAGCAGCATAATCAGTTTGTTAGGCTTATTCAGTTAATTTGAAAAATGTAACGAGGTGAATAATGAAGACCGATCCCGTTCTGCACTTTTTCTGCGGAAAAATGGCATCAGGAAAGACAACATTGTCGAAAAAGCTGGCATCAGACCATAATGCTATTCTGATCAGTGAAGATATCTGGTTGTCGAAGTTGTACCCGGAAGAGATTGGCACCTTTGATGATTATTTGAGATATTCGTCACGCTTGAAGCCTTTAGTCTTAAAGCACGTGCAAGACATTCTTGCACATGGAATATCCGTTGTTCTAGATTTTCCAGGGAATGTTCCTTCTCAGCGACAATGGTTTCGTTCAATATTTGAAGTAGCCAAAGTGAATCATGTGCTTCATTACATTGTTGCGCCTGACTCCTTGTGCAAAGAGCAATTGCGGAAACGAAACGCTGAACAACCTGAAGGTTCGATGATCATGTCTGAGGCAGAATTTGACCACATCACTTCATATTTTCAACCACCGATCGCAGACGAAGGCTTTAACATCATTAGATATGATCTCAATTAAATGGCTTCGTTAACCCACCTCCGACCACAACCACCGAATGGAGTCATTAGGGAAGCCGCTACCCAAATTTAGTGACGACTCCCTAACGTCCAACTTTCTAGAGTTGAATGGTAGCTTTGTTGTGCAATTCCTCCACTTGAATTAGTGAACCGTTACCGATCGCGATGTTGAACTTCGCCAAAGATCGTTCAATTTGATAGCCGGGAAACACTCGGACGATTTGATATTCAGTCGTCAAGTCACTCGTGCCATCCCATTTGAGCAATGCCAGTTGATTGGATGCAATCTCACTCAGTTGTGAAACAAACTCTTCAATGCTGTCGCTCACATTCACGAGAATGCCAGACGAAAGGAAGATGTAACGCTCTTGCAAATCCAAAGTGACACTGACTCGATACCGTTTTTCGGTTGAGCAACGCAACTCAACGGTGAACGAAATCGAGCTAGGAATCACAGTCCTAACTCCCATATTATTTTGTCCTCTCGGTTAGTTCAAAGAGGACAAGAACGCTGATTTCTCAGACATTCCATTGGGATGAAAAGGGTATGCAGGATCTTGATTCCAGCCTTTCAAGATCCCATAGCAAAGCTGACGGTGTACAATCATGAACGCCTCCTGAGTTATTGGTACTAACTAGGGATGGAAGTCCTCGGAGTCTGATCGTCACATCAGATTTCGGGGCACAACTTCATCACTGCGATGTATTCTATAGGAGTTTTTTGTTTTTTGGGATGTTAAATTTTTGAGGAGGTACGATCGCTTCCCCCTGACCGTTTGAGAAATATCTCGTTGCATGGGAAAGCGATATTTCTACAGTTAAGCTTTTCCGGAGATGTAGTCAAAGAAATCCGCCAAAAGATTGCTAACGAACGATGTAAACCTGACATGACTATTACCGCAATCGATCTGCCAATGGAGGCGATCGCTGTCAAATCGTCGAGTTTGCTCTATTGGGTTCTGTCCTGCGACAGCGCAAACCACAAACTGCCGTAGTTTACCTAGAATTCTACGGATCTTGATTTCGCCGCGATGTGTTGTGATGTAAACAAGAGACAAGCAGCAAATCCTTTTTCAGAAATTAAACTATGCCTGAACCTCAGGTGTCTGCTATTATTTGCACACACAACCGAGAACACTATTTGGGAGCTGCGATCGGCAGTTTACTCTCCCAAAATTTTGCCAATTTTGAAGTCGTGGTGATAGATAATGCCTCTAGCGATCGTACCCGCGCAGTCGTAGAAGCCCGTTTAAGCGACCCTCGCTTGAGCTATGTTCATGAGCCAGTCATGGGTCTATCGGTCGCCCGCAACACGGGAGCCAAGTCTGCCCAGAGTGAAATTTTGGCTTATTTAGATGATGATGCGATCGCCAGCCCTCAGTGGCTACAAACGCTGTGGGATGCTTACCAAACTAACGAAAAGCTCGCGATCGCAGGCGGCAAAGTGACCCTAATTTGGGACGATGGAATGGTCGCCCCGGCTTGGCTCTCAGATGGTCTAGCCGGAAATCTAGGCGCTTATGACTTGGGCACTGCTGTCCTCTATATCGATCGCCCCGGACTCACGCCTAGAGGCTTAAACTACTCGATTCGCCGAACTTTTTTAGAGCAGGTGGGTGGATTCGACCTAAATCTGGGGCGCGTCGGCAAAAATCTTCTCTCTAATGAAGAACTTCACATGACTAAACTGGCTCTGCAAGCGGGCTGGCAAGTTGCCTATTTACCCGACGCTCTGGTCGCTCACCATGTTTCACCCGAACGAGTCAAGCGAGGCTGGTTTTTGAGTCGCGGATGGTGGCAAGGCATCAGCGAGTGCTATCAAGAACAAATTGTCGGTGAAGCAGGTCTGAAGCAATTTCATCGAGGTGGAGAACGGCTGCTTCGCGGACTCTATAAATCAGTCAAATTTGCAGCCGATCCCGCTCAACGGTTTGAAAATTTGGTCTACAGCTATGGTCAAATTGGTTATCTCAGCAAGGCGGCTCAAGGGTTAATCTCTCCTGCTTTAACTCGATCGTAGGAAAAAATCACTCGATCGAGAGGGCGATATCGTCCCAACCCACTTCACTTTGATAAAACTTAAGAAACCATATAAAACAGATTCCATTAATTTCTCGATTAAGATCTACACAACTATCGTTTCTAAGCTTGGTCGGTCTTCCCTGGGTGCGTCTTCAATAAACTCCTCAGTTTTTACTGATGTGCTTCTCGGCTACAATTTTCTACCCACTCTCGACGCGATTTGCCATGACAGCGACTCAGGTTTCTAATAACCCCGCGCCCCAGGCAGCCAACTCAGTCCGGTTGCTGATTCAGGATGCTTATAACCAAGGTGCCACTGCTCTGTATATGCAGATTGGTCGCACGCCATTTTATCGCATTCACGGCAAGCTGGTTTCACAAGATCATTTACCGATTCTCACCCCCGATCGCTTCAGTCACTATGTTCAAGAAGTGCTGACCCCCGACCAACTCAACCACTATCGAGAAGCCCAAAAGCTCGACACAAATGTTCAAATTCCGGGTTTTATGCAAGCGCGGGTAAACTGTGGCCCGACGACGCAGGGTGTGCAGACCATGAGCTTAAGCTCGATCGTGCTTGACCTCCCTAGTGAGCTAGAGCGCCAGGGCACCATTCGAGCTATGGTGGATGATGCTTGCAAAAAAGGGGCTTCTGACATTCACTTACAGGTCGGTGAGGTGCCGCGCTACCGCATTCAGGGGCACATTCGACTTCAAGAGCAATATGGAATTCTCACGCCGCAGCAGTTTGAAGAGTTTTTGGCAGAGGTCTTGTCAACCGAGCAAACCGAGCAGTTTCGGAAGCGGCAGGAGCTAGACACCGCCATTTTCTATCGGGAATTGGTACGCTGTCGGGTCAACTGTGCCCAGTCGATCATGGGTGGCGTAATGGTGCTGCGATTAATTTCTCTAGAAGTGCCGACGATCGCCCAAATGGGGTTGCCAGACATTTTAAACAAGTTAGTCGAAGAGCGGCAGGGTTTAATCTTAGTGACTGGGCCCGTCAACTCTGGCAAATCTACAACTTTGGCGGCGATGTTGCGTCACGTCAACGACTCTCTAGCGCGGAAGATTGTGACGATCGAAGACCCGATCGAATATGTCCACACTTCTAATCAGTGTTTAATCACTCAGCGAGAAGTCGGGCTGCACACTCAAGAGTTTAAGGAAGCGCTGCGAGCGGCACTGCGGCAAGACCCAGATATTATTTTGATCGGGGAAATGCGCGATCGTGAAACCGTCGACACCGCGATTCGAGCCGCTTTAACCGGGCACTTAGTCCTGGGCACCCTGCACACCAAAGGCACGGTGAATGCCGTCAAGCGATTACTCAACTTCTACACGCCCGAAGAACAAGATGTCGTTAGAATGCAGATCGTAGAGGGTCTGCGGGCCGTGATCGGTCAAGCACTGGTGCCGACGGTGAAAGGAGGACGGGTCGCGGCTCTAGAAATTATGCTGAACACTGATACGATTCGCGACTACTTGCAAAAAGGTAGCATTGACGAAATTTACCAACTGATGGAAGAGGGAAAAGACGGCTCTCAAACCCTTAATCAGGCGCTCTTTGACCTTTATGAAGGGGGGATGGTCAGCCAAAGTGATGCAATATCGGTGGCGCTTAACCCTGAAGATCTTAACTATATGATGAAGAACTATACTCGTCGCTCTAGTCGTTCTGGCTTAATGACGACTGAATATTTTAATAAGACTCCGACTTGAGGCAATAGACGCTGTTCACAGATCGATCGAACGATCGTGAGAGGGCGCAGGTCTGTCGCGTAAATCAAATCGGCATAACACACCGCCAAGCTTTTTAGGCATTGCAGAATGCGGGGATGAAATGGCTGTAGGGGTAGGGCCCCCGTGCCTACCCCTGACGGAGGGCAACCACGGGGGGATTGCCCCTACCCAAGTATCCCTCTATTCAGCAATGCCGCTTTTTAATGCTTGGAGATCAGCAACTCGTTCACGCTTGCTCTGCTAACTTTTGAAGAGAAAAAGTAGCGGATTGACTCACATTAGAATTGGAGTCTTTCTCTAAATACTTCAGGGCTGCAACGCTCTTTTCACTGGGCAATTGACCCAACGCTTCGGCTAGACGTTGACGCACCAACCAGTCTTTAGATTGAGCAAACCGGAGGATTTGAGCCACCGCATCGACTGCTTTGATTTCACCGAGAGCGGCGATCGCGGCTTGCTGCAACACGACTTCTTCACTATCCAACGCTTTAACTAACACATCTCTGGCACGAGGATCTTTGAGGTTGCCCAGCGCCACAGCCGCACTAAACCGCACCAGCCAATCGGTATCTTCATAAAAAGCTCTGACCAATGGCTCAAGCGCTCGAACATCTTCGAGATAGCCTAACGCACCTGCGGCATCGGCTCGAATGCCGTAATCTTTCTCGTTTTCTAGAAGCTTGACCAAAATCGGGTAGCACTCTTCGGTGGGCTTGATTCCTAGCGCAAAGACTGCCATTGAGCGAATTTGCAGGCTCTCATCGTTGAGCACTTTTTTAATCAACGGCACGGCATCTTCGGCTGAGACGTTTCGCAGAGAAGCCAACGCTATCATGCGATCGCGAGAGCTTTCGCTATCTAATTGGCTCGAAATTTGCTCCAGGCTCAAACTCATAGTTTTCACAAATCTTTATATTTCTGCTTCTATTGTAAGCAACCCCACGGCTTCTGATCAATGGGGTGATTTCCGTCTAGCGGGTGGGATTGAGTGAAACATCACCACACCTTCTGCAAATTCAGCACAAATCCCGGTAGTAAGCTTTCACCTGATAGCGTAGTCGGAGCTTCTAATCGCTCCATCGCTGCGATCGTTCCAGTTCCAGAGTTGAGCCGTTAGACCAGAGTTTTGCTTCCCCGTCCAAGAATAAGTTGGGGCATGATGATCACCTCTCCCGTCGCAGTCATTTCTAGCCGCAAATTTTGATTGACCTGACAGAGTTCAACAAATTCTGCCAGGGTTAATCGAGGGATTTTGAGGGCAATTGCGTTCATATTTCACCGTCGTTAGCTGCGTCGCCCCAGCATTTTATCTCGCAGATGTTTGATCTTATCTCGATACTTTGCGGCCTCTTCAAACTCCATGTTTTTGGCTGATTCTTTCATCTGTGCTTCGAGTTGGACGATCAGAGTCGGAATGTTTTCGAGCGGAATTTCGTCTGCCTTTTCATAGACTTGATCGAGTTCCTGCGCGTTGAGTCGGCGCGAAACTTCTAAGAAAGACAGAATTGAGTTGTTCGATCGCTTGATGATCGAATAAGGAATAATTCCGTTCTTTTCGTTGTGTTCTTGCTGAATCGCCCGGCGCTGCTCAGTCACGCTGATCGCTCTTGCCATGCTGTCGGTCAAATTATCACCATAGAGAATCGCCTGACCTTCGACGTGACGCGCTGCCCGACCGACTGTTTGAATCAGCGATCGCTCTGATCTCAAAAAGCCTTCTTTGTCGGCATCCAAAATCGCGACCAGCGAAACTTCGGGCAAATCTAGACCTTCTCGCAGCAGGTTAACGCCGATCAGCACGTCGAACAGACCTTCTCGCAAATCTTGAAGGATTTCGATGCGCTCGATCGAGTTGATCTCTGAGTGCAAATAGCGAACTCTAATGCCTCGCTCTTGAAAATATTCGGTGAGATCTTCTGCCATGCGCTTGGTCAGAGTCGTGACCAAAACGCGCTCATTTTTAGGAAGCCGTTCTTGAATTTCGCCTAGCAAATCGTCCACTTGTCCTTGAGTCGGACGAACAAAGATTTCGGGATCGAGGACACCCGTTGGTCTGATCACTTGCTCGGCAATATGATCTTCAGAAAGTTCGACTTCCCAATCTCCAGGAGTAGCAGACACGAAAATACACTGGTTGACCTTTTGCCAAAACTCTTCATTTTTGAGGGGGCGATTATCAGCCGCACTAGGCAACCGAAACCCGTGATCAATCAGCACTTTCTTGCGGGATTGATCCCCGTTATACATCGCTCTAATTTGGGGAAGCGTGACGTGAGACTCGTCAATCACCAGCAGCCAATCTTTCGGAAAGTAATCGATTAAGCATTCGGGCGAGTCGCCAGCCGCACGACCTGCTAAGTGACGCGAATAGTTTTCAACCCCATTACAAAAACCGACTTCTCGCAGCACTTCTAAGTCATATCTTGTGCGTTGGTCAAGACGTTGCGCTTCGAGTAATTTTCCGTCTTTTTCGAGTTCTTCTAGGCGTTGTTTTAGCTCGGCATCGATCGCATCACACGCCGCTTCTAAGCGATCTTCTGGGGTGACAAAGTGACGAGCGGGATAAATATTCACCGCTTCCATACTTTGCAGAGTCGCCCCCGTCACGGGATCAATGTAGCGAATTGCGTCAATTTCATCACCAAAAAACTCGACGCGAATAATCCGATCTTCGTAAGCGGGGCCAATCTCCAGCACATCGCCTTTAACTCGAAATCGTCCTCGCCCTAAATCGAGATCATTGCGGCTATATTGCACCGACACCAAATCACGAAGAATCTGACGCTGATTAACTTCTTCACCCATCCGCAGAGGAATCGCCGCGTTCAGATATTCGTTCGGAATCCCCAATCCATAAATGCAGCTAATCGAGGCGACGACGATCACATCTTTGCGCTCAAACAGCGATCGGGTGGCCGAGTGCCGCAGCATATCAATTTCGTCGTTGATCGATGCCGTTTTCTCAATAAACGTGTCGCTAACGGGAATGTATGCCTCTGGCTGATAGTAGTCGTAATAACTGATGAAATATTCAACCGCGTTGTCAGGGAAGAATTCGCGCAACTCATTGCAAAGCTGGGCCGCTAAAGTTTTATTATGTGCCAATACCAAAGTCGGCTTGCCCAAATTTTCAATCACACGGGCGATCGTATGGGTTTTTCCGGTGCCCGTTGCGCCGCGTAGGGTTTGATATTGAGTCCCGGCTTCGATGCTTTTAACGAGACTGGCGATCGCGCTAGGTTGATCGCCTGTAGGTTCAAAGGGAGCTTGAATGTGAAATTCTGCCATGTTCTAGATAGAAGTCCAGATTTGAACTAAACTCTTCTCTAGTGTAGCGATCTTGTGAAGTCGATCGCTTGATAGCATTTTTGGATACGATTGCTGTCAATTCTCAACCCATCGAAAACCACGATCGCTACTCCATCGATTTGTTAGACCGCTTACAATATGCGATTACTACAAATTCAGGTCTTCTTCTGTAAGTCCAGCATCCTTCATGATGCTTTTTAGGGTTCCAATGGGTAAATCACGATTGCCATGAACCGGGACAGAAAGAATTGCATCGACTCCTTCTTTGAAATAAATGTGATGGCTGCCAGTGATGCGCTTAAGCTCCCAGCCATGACGCTCTACAATTCTGCACAATATCTTTCCAGAAACAGCTTTCACAGAGATAATTCAACTAACTGTTTCTCTGGCTCAACTGCTTCTCGCTCACTCGCAACATCCAACCAACCTTCGACAGCATCTTCAAGCATCTCTAATAAATGCTCATAATTCTCTCCCCAAGTATGACACCCCGGGAGAGCGGGTACGGAGGCACACCATACATTGTCTTCTTGCCAAATAATCGCCTTAATTTTCATGGTGTCAAGTTATCTTGGGAAGTCTGCAATGATGATCTTAGCGTATGAGCATGTGTGTCTAAAGACAGGATTGAGCATCGGGATATCGCTTATCTTAGAGACCCAGTGCCGCGATCGCTCTCGTCAGTCAACACAAAAAGAAAACTGGTGTCGAGTATTGCTGTCATATAGGATTACTCGGCTTGAGATTCCAGCCCTTCACTTTGCTTTCCGTCTGAAGGCTTGTCGCTGCGTTTTCTAGGCTCAATTGTGATGTTGTTGTAATTTATAAGGCGACAGTTGATAAAAATATGCATTCGTTTTGAGTTTTGTCACTCGCTATCACTTAAAGAATTTGTATAAACAACAACTGCTGCTTCGTTAAACAGAGCGTGTCTAAAGGCTTCCGCAAGTATTTCATCTGAAATGAGGTGCTCTTTTTCGGAAGCAACCACTAAAGCTCTTGTAATGTCAAACTCAAAATCATCCCAACCTGCTAAAAAGGCTCTTTCAGCAGCTAGTTCATAGTCAGTTTCTTCTCCTTCGGGTTGCCGACTTAAAATCGTTATTGGGTATCGTTCACCTAAAGGATATCTTTCATCACTTTCAACTGCCTCAGCCGAAGCCCGTAAGACGTGAATTTCGTACATACATAAACTAAATGCGGCACTCACTAAAACGGTGATTTTTGCGGTTTGATAGCTTGCTAGTTGCTCTTGCAATGAGGAGGAAGTTTGAGCATTCCTTCAGGGGTCACCTTAGCTGAAAACTTGTATGCTTTCATAGTCACTATTTACAGTGGAATGGCTACTGGTTGCATCTCCTTTTTTATAATAAATTAAATCGCTCTCCCGATCCCTCATCTCGAACCTGCGATCGCCCACAACTCCCAAACCAAAAACAATTCAGATCACCCTATAATGGTCATTCCCTAAGTTTCTCTGAACTAACCCCAAGAAGAGCTTAGGCATCTAAGATCACAACAGAGGGCTTCAGAGTTTAGGGTCATGCAATTCATCGATCAGGCAGAAATTCAGGTTCAGGCGGGTGACGGAGGCGATGGCATCATCGGCTTCAGACGAGAGAAATATGTCCCCGCAGGTGGGCCGTCAGGCGGAAATGGCGGCAGAGGCGGGTCTGTCATTCTCCAAGTGAGTGAAGACCTGCAAACTTTGCTAGACTTCCGCTATAACCGTCTTTATAAAGCAGAAAATGGGGAAAAAGGCGGAAATAACAAACGGACGGGCGCATCAGCCGATGATTTGATCATCGAAGTTCCTTGCGGCACCGTCATCTACGATGCTCAGACCGACGAGTTTCTGGGCGATCTCACCGAGAACGGTCAGATCTTTTGTGTTGCCAAAGGCGGTCGCGGCGGTGCCGGAAATCACTGTTTTCTCAGCAATCACAATCGCGCTCCCGAACGGGCACTGCCGGGACAAGAGGGCGAAGGTCGGTTTCTGCGATTAGAACTCAAGCTGTTGGCAGAAGTCGGGATCATCGGCTTACCCAATGCTGGAAAATCGACGCTGATTTCGGCACTGTCGGCGGCTCGTCCTAAAATTGCAGATTATCCGTTTACAACGCTGATTCCTAATTTAGGAGTCGTTCGCAAACCGACTGGAGATGGCACCGTATTCGCTGACATTCCGGGATTGATTGAAGGCGCACACACGGGGTTAGGACTAGGACACGACTTTTTGCGCCACATTGAGCGAACTCGATTGTTGCTGCATTTGGTAGACGCGACTTCAGACGACCCGATCGCTGACTATCACACCATCCATCAAGAACTGCAAGCCTACGGACGCGGCTTACCCGATCGTCCCCAAATCATTGCATTCAACAAGATTGATGCTGTCGATCCCGATCGCGATTTAGATGCGATCGCAGCGCAACTCAAAGAACTCACAGGTGCGCCTGTTTTTGTGATTTCTGCTGTCACCCGATCGGGGTTGGAGCCATTGCTCAACCAGGTTTGGCAAATGCTAGATGCAATGCAGGCAGAAGCTGAGGTCGAGCAAGCCTCCCTCATACCAATCAGTTAGGGTTGGGCGACTTTGGTTCTCTGCAAAGAGGTGCCTTGAGGGTTGGTTTGAGGACTGACCGGAGGCTGATTTGGCTGACCCGAATTTCCGCTGGTTTGAGCGGGTGCAGGTTGACTGAAATATTGATAGGTGAGGCGAGACACCTGACGAATCAGTTCTTCTGCACGTTCGTCATTGCGCGGACGCTTGACCATTGCCGCAATCAAATAACGCTTGCCGCTTGGCATATCGATTAAACCCACATCGCCGATCATGCTGCCAATGCTGCCTGTTTTGTGAGAGATCGTTGCGCCTTCGCCTAACCCGCTCGGCAGTAGGGAGTTATTAACGGTGTGGCGCATCAGATCTAACATGCGATCGCGCGATCGCATGGACAATAATTTGCCATTGCTGACCAGCCCCAACAGGGTCACGAGGTCTTGAGAACTGCTAGTATTGGTGCCCTCAACGTCGGGCAATCGATTCTGAATTGCGGTGCTGGTTAAACCCCACGATTGAAACCGCTGGGTGAGCGCTTCTTTGCCCCCTAAGCGATCGATCAAGAGATTGGTTGCTGTGTTGTCACTGACAGTAATCATCTTGGTCGCAGTTTCTAACGCGCTAAACTGCGACCCCACTGGCTGATATTGCATCTCACCCGACTCAGTTGCGATTAAGTCAGAGCGCATGGTCAGCATTTCATCAAGACGAATCTTGCCTGCATCAACATCTTGAAAGAATGCCACTAAGATAGGAAGCTTAATCGTGCTGGCACAGGGCAACGCAACTGAGGCATTGATATTGAGATAAGCATTGGTATCTAAATCAACGATCATCATGCCAGGGCTGAGTTGAGTCTGCTGGGCAACCAACGCTTGAAGGTTATTCTTTAAGGGCAACATCTCTTGCCCTAGTGTCAGCATTGGCAACTGATCGGCAGGCGTTGCAGAAACTGTAGCAGTTTGTTCAGTTTTTTCTGGTGAAGAAGCGCCTGCTGTAAAGTAACGAGCGGAGTCCCACGCTGACAAAATGGTGCCAGCCAAGACCCCCAAGCCAACCCCCAAAATGAGCAGCCGAGTGCCATAAACGATCGCGGTGCCCGATCGAGTCCGAGGGCGAGGCGGAGCGCTGGCAGACAGCCTAGAGAGCTTTCGAGGCGATCGGCTGCGGCGCTGAGGGTGTGTCCCAGTTGCGGGATTTGGCACTGGCTTAAGACGACGATTTCCAGTCGAAGAAGCTGCCTGTGTAGAGTTGCGTCGGCGATCGCGCTGTTCTCTAAGGCGATCGGGCCCAGACTTTAGTTTTTCGTCAAATTTTAGGGGTGCGCGAGTAGAAGGCGCACGATCGGCAGCAAGATTCTTTCCATTAAGAGCGGGAGCAGTCGCTGGTTTTCGACCTCGCGCTGGCTCTGATTTGCGCGATCGACGCTCTGCTGGACGAGGACGAGCCGTGGGTTGGGCAAGGCGGGGAGTGGGCAAGTTGCTAAAGCGCCTAGCATCCTGCTGATGGGGCGAGAAGCCGTCCTCAGATGGCATATTTAAGTCGTTGCCAGATTCCCGCATTGAGATAACCCCTGGTTGATGAAAGCGATCGATTGACAGGTTTTGAACGGTTATTATAAATGTCCTTTACATTTATGGGACATCTAATCTGAAAGCAAGCTTTTCTCAACAGATGTAGGGATTTTACATTGAGTTGGGCAAATTTGGCAGCCAGTGCAAAAATATTTAGAGCAATTTGGAGTCAGAACCAGGCGACTGATTTTGGGTGTTTAATGCCCATTCACCTTGCCGCAAGACTCCTCTTAATAAAGCGACTTCTGCTGCTGACGGGTAAGCGCGATTGAGCAGTCGTCTAATTTTTTCCATGCGGCTGTTGGCGGTGTGAGGGTGAAGATAGCCAATTTTTAGCAAGAGACGTTCGAGGTGCTGACAATAGGCTTCGATCGCGTCGAGAGAGGCTGGTTCTAGAGTGCGGGTGTCAGGTGCAAAAGAGCGAATTTCTGACCTCTGATCATCGAGTGCTTGAGATAGTTCATAGCAGCAAATCGCCACTGCCTGCGCCAAATTTAATGACGGATAAACCGCGCTAGAGGGGATATAAACAAACCGTTGAGCATAGTTGAGTTCTTCATTGCTAAGTCCTCGTTCTTCGGCTCCAAAAATCAGCGCAGTTTGCCCGTCTGCTTGAAAGTTTTCTAATAGCCAGGGAAGGGCATCTCTGGGATGCTCAAGGGGAGTGGCGATCGCGCGAGTTCTAACTGTAGTCGCGATTGCTCGGTGACATCCTTTCAATGCGTCTGGCAAAGTCTTTGTGATCTGCGCGGCTTCTAACACATCGTCTGCGTGGACTGCCATTTGTCGAGCTTCTGCGGAGCCGGGATCACACTGAGGATTGACTAAAACGAGGTGAGATAGCCCCATATTTTTCATGATCCGAGCGATCGAGCCGACATTCAGCGCCCCGGCTGGCTCTACTAAGATAATGCGGACTCGATCGAGGGCAGATTCAGTCATTTCAGAGAAATTTGAGGAATTCTTAGGATCGCAGATTAAATAATATTGGTTCCTTGCAACGTCAATGGGAACTGCCGTGCCATGCCCTTACACAAATTCTGGCTTTATTTAAAAAGAGCTTTAATTTACGCTGTAATTGAAATAGCTCAACCTGCTTCAACATTCTCTCAATTATGGGACGCGATCGCTCTAAGTCTGATTTGCCGACCAAAGTCTGTCCTGTTTGCGATCTGCCTTTCACCTGGCGCAAAAAATGGGAGAAAAATTGGGATGAGGTGAAATATTGCTCAGAACGGTGCCGTCGTCGTCGCTCTGAGGCAAAAGAATAGGGACGTACCGGAAGTACACCCCTATACTCACAATCTTGATTAAGGGCGACTTGACACTGACCGGGAGCCACTTTGCTCGGCATACATCGCTCTTAGCACCATTGCCGGATCAACCCACTGTCTCGAATATTTTAAGCCCCAGTGAAGGTGAGGCCCAGTAGTGCGCCCGGTCATGCCCACGCGGCCGATTCGAGCACCTGCGGGAATCATTTGACCTTCCCAGATCTGGAGACCGCCATTACGATCGCTCAAATATTGGCCATTTCCGTTGGTTTCGACGTGTCCATTCATATGGCAATAGATGTGTTCCCACTCGCCAGACTGAATGACGATCGACGTGCCGCAAGCCGTATTATCAGTGACCTCAACGACTTTGCCTGCCCACCAACTGCGAATATAGCTGCCTTCAGGAGCCGCCATATCTAACCCTCGGTGAAACTCTTGATTGGACGATCCATCAGGCGATTGACGATAGCCAAAAGGAGACGTATAGCCCTGGAAGTTTTCGACCGGAAAGGACGCGCCTTGCCAAGTGCCACCCACCGCTACCTGAGTTGAGCTGGGTTCTGAAGCAGTCGCGTTGCCTTGACTCCATCCCAGCAAAATGGCGGTTATAAAACTCAGCCCTGCCAGGAGAATCAGATGTCTTTTAGAAACTGATTTGAGTAAGGTCATTAATTTCAGGACTTGCTGCATTCTTTCGCTCCTCAATAGGTGACTGCTCAGGGGAGAGTAAATCGATCGCCGTGAATGCACAGAGCGATCGTGTAGCCCAATCCTGTTTTTGGCTTGGGTTGTTTGATCAAGGCTCATTTAAGCACAAAAGCACTAGTTCAGCCCGGAAATCTACCCTTAAGTCTTTCTCAAGGCAGTGGACAAAACAAGGATACTTTACTAAATCTTTATTATTTAAGCGTTAAATTTACAGAGACAAGCGGCTTTGTTGCATGATTGCAAAAAGAGACAGGATTGGACTTGAGGAAGTCCTTAATTAAGCTTCAACCTCATAGCTGTCGGGTTTACAGATCTGGATCATGCGATTGAGTGCAGCACCCTTGATGAACAACTCTACCGCTTGATGATCAAACTTGCGAATGCTCAGATAGCTCCCAAAGGAGAGGGCTAGGGTGAGGGCAAGAAGTTGCACATGAAGCGATCGTGAACACTGTTGCAAACGGAGGTAATCATGTCAGTTCAAACTCAAGCCATACACCTTACCCATTTCAATCAAAGCCGGATCGACGTTACGAATCCCGTGAAAGGTGTTGAGTTGACATACTCACCGGGCTAAAGCAGCAGTGATTCTTGACGCGTCATTGACTGATGCTACCGAGGTAGTCTTACTCTGTCTCAACGTCCGTTTAGAGTCTCCCAATGCCCTATGGCGACTTTGATTTATATTTTTAGCGGCGTTCTCATCTCTATCGTGTTCAGTGCCACAGTTTAAGCACTTGACAGTACGAATTTTAAGATCGAGTTTACCCCATCTAAAACCACAATCTGAACAGATCTGGCTAGTCGGTTCCCATCGATTAACGACGTGAAATTCCCTACCATATTTTTCAGATTTAGCCTCACACAGCGTTCTGAACTCTCTCCATCCTTGTAGACTAATTGATCTAGCAAGCTTGTGATTTTTGACCATGCCTGACCCATTCAAATCTTCTAAAACGATAGCTTGATTCTCGCTAACGATTTTAGTTGAAAGCTTGTGTAGGAAGTCTTTGCGAGTGTCAGCAATCTGATTGTGAAGCTTTGCAATCTGTAGACGGGTTTTGTGTCTACGATTCGATCCTTTTTGTTGCCGTGCTAACTTCTTCTGAAGTCTGCGAACTTTACGATCAAGCTTTGCGTAATTAGGGCTAAAAGCCTTTTCACCATTGCTCATGACTGCAAAAGTTTTAATTCCCAAGTCGATCCCGATACTTTGGTTTTTGGCATCGATTACGACGGGTTCAACGTCTACCACAAAGCTGAGAAAATAGCGGTTAGCACAATCTTTGATCACCGTGACTGAGCTAGGATCAGACGGTAATTTCCTAGACCATATTGGTTTTAGGTATCCAATTTTAGCCAGATACACCGATTCACCTGTAATTGCGAAACCCGATTTAACAAAAGTTGCAGACTGAGAATTAGTTCTCTTCTTAAACTTAGGAGAGCTTAACTTTTTACCTTTTCTCTTCCCTTTTAGAGAATCAAAATAGTTTTTGTAGGCTGTATCTAAGTTTTTAAGAGATTGCTGCAACGGTACAGACGAAACCTCTTTCAACCATTCTCTTTCTACCGTCTTTTTAGATTGAGTGAGTAAAGCTGAAAGCTTGTTGTATCCCTGATACTTGTCTTTCTTGCTGAGAGCTAGTGCATCGTTCCAAACGACCCGAACGCAACCAAACAACTGAGCTAAACTCTGTTGCTGTTGGTCGGTCGGATAGAAACGACACTGATATCTAGCTTTCATGCCTGTGTTAGAATTGGTCTGTTAATTCATTATATGTTGGTCTACAACGAATGACAACCCAATTACGGAAAGAAAGACATAGTATTTCGAGTCTTAAGATACATTTGGTCTGTGTCACCAAATATCGTAGGTCTGTTTTTACATCTGAAAGCCTTGCAGTAATTCAAAAATCATTCATAGAAGTAGGAGAAAAGATGGGCTTTCAGGTTTTAGAATTCAATGGTGAAGCTGATCATATTCACGTTTTGATCGAGTTCCCTCCTAAGCTTTCAGTCTCTCAAATTGTCAACGCTCTTAAAGGAGTTTCTAGCCGTCGCTATGGTCAAGCTGGATATCCTAAACCCTACGGTAAGGATGCACTGTGGAGTCCTAGCTATTTTGTTAGCTCCGTTGACGGCGCTCCGATTGAAGTTCTTAAGCAGTACATTATGAATCAAGAAAAGCCGTCCTAGAAGGACGGGGTTTTAGACCCATCTCTCTGATAAATGGGAACAGCGCGGGCATTTGTTCTGGGTGCGGGTTCTTGCCCTGCATGGATTTGGAGGGTTTTAAACTGGAGTGAGTCAGATGTAAAAGCTCCTATCGAATGTCAGGTTTTTAATAAGCGGATGGCACAAAAAATTGTTCGTTTCGAGGCGATCGCACGTAGTTGCCTGCCAACTTACGAGGCGCTAACTCTAAGGGTGGGGGAGTCATATCCTCATAGGGAATTTTACTCAGAATATGCCTGATGCAGTTGAGCCGAGCGCGTTTTTTATCGTCTGCTTCTACCGTAAACCAAGGGGCTTCTGGAATATTAGTGTGAACAAACATGGCATCTTTTGCCTGAGAATATTCCACCCAGCGATCGCGCGATTCTAGATCCATTGGGCTGAGTTTCCACCGTCGCGCTGGGTCGATCGTTCGAGACTGAAATCGCCGCTCTTGTTCTTCATCGCTGACTGAGAACCAATACTTCAGCAATACAATGCCTGATCGCACCAGCATCCGTTCAAATTCGGGACAGGAGTGTAGAAATTCTTGATATTGATCATCCGTGCAAAAGCCCATCACGTGTTCGATCCCGGCGCGGTTATACCAACTGCGATCGAACAATACAATTTCTCCTGCACCCGGTAGATGAGAAACATAGCGCTGAAAATACCACTGTGTCTTCTCACGATCGGAGGGTGTACCCAAAGCGGCTACCTGACAACCTCGCGGATTGAGAGGTTCAGAAATTCGTTTGATTGTGCCACCTTTACCCGCCGCATCCCGTCCCTCAAACAAAATGACCAGGCGGAAACCCGTTTGTTTGATCCAATACTGCAACTTGACTAATTCTATTTGTAGACGGCTCAGTTCTTGTTCATAAAACTTGTTCTTGAGCTTGACAAGTCTTGTTGGTGATTGATCGTTTAAAGCGGTGTTGCCATCCAGTTTTTTCTTCTTTTTCTTCTTGGGGGAGTTTTCCTCTAAAAATGGCGTGACTTGATGGTCGTTCTGTTCGATCGCAGCGTCGTTCTCGTTGTCTGACATGGTGCGTTTCCTTATTGGAAGGACTAAAAGGATTGTAATTAAAAAATTTTCCTTTCAAGGTCAAGTCTGAATGATCTTTACATTCCTGCGGATGGTTCAGATCAATTCTTTGGATTTCGGTCTACGAGTTCTGCGATCGCTGCTCAAAGCATTGCCTAACCAAATCGTCCGCTCACATAATCGGCGGTTAAAAATCTGCTCAGTTGGGCTAAATTCGACGAGGTTGACTCGCCGCTTGCCACTCTCATCAGTCTCAGTGTTGAAGAATGCTGTCACATCAGCAATGTGCGTGGCTTGCTGCATAGTGTGCGTCACCAGGATGATTGTGTACTGCTGCTAGTTCTTCTGTGCAGAGTTCTTCAATCTCGCGGGTAGCAATCGGATCTAATGCCAAGCAGAGTCATTAAAATAGGCAACTCCAACCGTTAGTAACTGAGCAATTAAGCAGAGATTAAAGGCAATTGAAGTTGCACAAAAACCGATCTGTACCCAACGTGCGGGAGTTTGCGCTGCTTTGCAGATACCGTAAGGGTCGCGATCAACTTCAGAATTCGTGATCATGCCAAACTGCCTGTTTTACTTTTAAACCCAATGTCCCCGCAGCATATAATATTGCTTTCTTCACTAAGTCAGACCCGGCTTTTTCGGGTGAACCCACATCGAAGGGCGGGGCCGGATCGTACTTCATTAAGAGTTGAGCGATCTTGGCGGCTTCATCACCACAAAGCACTCCAGCGATCGTGAGACCAAAATCAATGCCTGCCGTCACACCTCCACCCGTCTAGTCAGCTAAACATCGTCGCGTAGTTATGATCAAGGACATCTAGTGGAGGCGACGTGACTTGAATCAAGTCATGGGTGGTCGGATGGCTAAAGGTCAAATGCATCGCGTGAAGATGATAGCCACAATCTCCTGGCACAGGCAATTCACCTGTTGCTGATGGCGTAAATGTTTTTGGGATGCCTCCGATCGTATACAGCGGGTCACCCACTAATGGATATCCCGCCGCCGCTAAATGAATCCGAATTTGATGCGGTCGCCCCGTCAGAATATTCACCTCTAACAGCGCGGTGTCTTCATTGCGACGCAGTACTTGACAGTCACTCTGGGCAACCAATCCGTCTGGATGGGCGGCGTAAATGTAGCCCAAAACTGGATGGGGAAGTTTGCCGATCGGGTGCGTCACCGTGAAGCAATTAGGCATTGAAGTTCCAGTCGCTAAGGCGCGATAGACTTTTTGAATTTGATGCGATCGCATTTGTTGATTGAGGGATGCACGGGCGTGGCTCGATCGTGCCAGCAATACCAGCCCTGATGTGCCACGACCCAGACGATGGATCGGCACCGGAGTCTCGTGGGGATAGTGGTGTTGAAGTTGCTCTAACAACGTGTGTTCTAAAAACCCGCCACCTGGTAAGACGGGTAAGCCTGACGGTTTGGAGACGACTAAAATATCAGCATCTTCAATCATCACTTTAAACGTGAGCGGCACCTCTGGTTCTTGCCAGGGCGGACGGTTATAGAGAAGTCGATCGCCTCGTTTCAGGATTGTGTGATCTGTTGTCTCTGATCCATTCAGTAAAATCTTACCCGTTACAATTCGGGTTTGCCATTCTGCACGATTAGAATGCTGATAGCGTTGAGTGTAATATTCTAAAACCGTACAGTTTTCAGTTAATTTATCGATTCGTTCGCGATACGTCCAGCCGTGATTCATAGCTTATTGTTTTGCACTAACTTGCAAAATTTGATTCCCACCCTTCTGAAATTCGTAGGGCACTTGTTTGGTGTGTATCGAGTAACCTTGTGTAGTTAATTCTTGCATGATAGGCTCTAGAAAGGGTGATAGTTCTCCGGTCATATTGACAAGGAGCGGGAAGATTTTTACGATCGTGGCAACTCGACACATCTCAATGATCGACGCAAGATGAAACTCAAACGACAACTGATCAGAGTATAGAAATAAGAAATGGGAACACAACGCTAAATCAAACTGCTGTGAATCAAAGGGTAAATCAGGCAATGATTCTTGCTGATAACGCCTTTGTTGCAGCCCTAACGGAAAGTCGGCTAAAAACTGCTGCATCGCCGCCATGCGAATTTGGCCCAGTTTTTCAGGAGACTGGATGGTAGTCCAAACAAAGTTATCACGATTGACCTCGGTTGTTTTGATCACGATCGGATAAGTTTGATCAATCCGTTGAGAAATCTCATTAACCGAAAATTGATAGAGCGGATCACACGAAATCACCGAATTGCCTTGCTGCGTCATCTCGGCATTAAAGCTAGCAGGCCCGCCGCCACAGTCGAGAATTTTAGACTGCAAATCTGTCTCTGTGAGATCAAACATTTGACAATATTCTAAGCACGATCGGCCCCATGGCACTACTTGTTCAAGTCGCATAGTTTCCTCTAGGTGTGGTGGGTATTTCTGGGACGAGCAGCCGTCCTGTGTAGCCTGCTTTGCGGTAGGTCTCTAGCACGGTTTGAGCGATCGTACCTGCCTTACCTTGAGTCACCAGGGCCACACACGCCCCGCCAAATCCTCCCCCGGTGATTCGGGCCCCAAACACATCAGGCGTTGCTTGCAAAATCGATACCAGTTGATCGATACCTGCGATCGAGACTTGATAATCATCTCGCAGACTGGCATGAGAGGCATTCATTAACTCTCCAAATCGGACGGCTGTAATCTCTTGTTTGGCTTCTAACACGCGATCGTTTTCAGTAATGACGTGTCGCGCTCGTTTTTTTAATAGTTCAGATAGCGTTTCAATTTGCATTAAGTCTGTGATGTCTCGAAGCGCTTTCACTCCTAATTGCTTTGACGCTTCTTCGCATTCTGCGCGACGTTGGTTATAGCCACTCCCTGCCAGCGTTCGCGGAATACCACTATCAATCACAAGAACTTCGGCACCTGCTGGGAATGGAAGCAATTCACGATCGAGCGATCGCGTGTCTAAAAACAACATGTGCTGGGTATCTGCAAGGCTAGATGCCATCTGATCCATAATGCCGCACTGCACACCTGCATATTCAATTTCGGCTTGTTGAGCGAGTTGAGCAATGTGAATGTCGTCGAGATCGAGAGAAAGGAGCGATCGTAGCCCCCGCAGCAAGGCAACTTCTAACGCGGCACTGCTCGATAAGCCAGACCCGATCGGAACTGAAGAATTCACATAAACATTCAACGGCGGAATCGAATATCCAGCTTGTTCTACGACTCGAAGACAGCCCAACGAATAGCTTGCAAAGCCTTGCGGAATCGGATCAGTTGTTGTTAAACTCACCAATTCTTCAAGCTCGTGAGAGTAAAAATGATGTTGATGATTGGGGCTGAAACCGAGCTGCACGATCGTGGTTTGAGGAATCGCGGTGGGCAGCACAAAACCGTCGTTATAATCCGTGTGTTCGCCCAAAAGATTGACTCGTCCGGGCGCACTTGCTTCGACGTTAGGTGCAGCATTAAAAATCTGTTGAAACGTGATCATAGAATCTTTTCATGGATTTAGCGGTTGAAGATCGGTGTAGTCAGGAATGGGTTGTTGAGTGACGATCGCGTAGAGAACATCAGGATCGAGGTCGGCTCCATTGTCCCAAACGATCGTGCCGAGATCAGGGTTAACCCGGACGGTGGCAAAGTAGGCAGGATCTTGAAGCGGGGCGAAGATGCCAGAGAAGGTGATGATTTGGGTGAGGTCGATCGTACCTTCGATACCGTCCTCAAAGCGAAGGTGGATCTGGTAGGGAGAGATAGGGTGAGCGCTGATGATGTCTTTGAGCATAGGTTTACTCCAGAGGAGCGATCGGTTCTAGCGGTTCGGATTGTCTAGCTCGTTCCCAGTTAGCGAGAAGTTCATCCTGGTGTTCGAGTGCCCATTCTTTGACGAGGCTAAAGACACGGGCAGAGAGATTGCCTTGCAGAACGGTGAAAGTTTGTTTATGGGGAAACGATCAATAGAAGGGTAGAGGTGACTGACATCGCAAACAGATTACTCCGAGGCTACAGATTTTTGATTTCAAACTGTAACTGTGAACGGTAGAAACGGGTGCGACCTTTATTTGATACCCTTAGAGCGCAATGGAAAAGCCATATTGATTCAGCTTGTTCCAGAATTGA
>NZ_PVWG01000050.1:0-29783 GCF_003003695.1 Phormidesmis priestleyi ULC007 | reverse complement strand
GTGTACAGTGAAAGTTGTAAGCACGGTTCTGAGGGGAGGGAGGGAGATATATCTAAAACTCACTCCTTTACCCGACCGACAGCGCCATTTAGTTCACTTGTACTGTATGCTAAAATCTTCGTGACGCTACGATCTAACTAGCGTTGGAGCCGACAACCGAATTTGCATTCTTCGTCAGTGAGCAGAACCGCTTGCGGTTGCGGCTCAACTAGGTTTTGTGCCGTCGCGTGCAGTTTTATAATGTACGAAAGAACAGTGAAGATTAAATACCACAGGTCAAGATGAAAGGAGATCACGTTGGCTATACAGGAAGCATTTACCAGTGTCGCAGTAGATAACCTTCATTCTGCACTTGTTTGGTATGAGCGTCTCATGGGACGGCAGCCCGACATGATTCCCAACGATAATGAGGCCGTTTGGAAATTATCAGGAAAAGCATGGTTATACATAATCGGTGATGCTCAACGTGCTGGCAAGACGTTGATAACGCTTATTGTGGATGATCTTGATGGTCACGTTGCTGAGTTTAACGAACGAGGGATTTCATTTAAGTTTGTTGAAAAAGATTCAAAGATTTATCGAAGGGTAGTCGTTACTGATCCCGAAGGCAACACTTTTCAATTCACCGAACTCACAAGCCAAGACAATCAAGCGTAGCTCGTCTAATAACGGCACAACAACCGCGCTTCACCGGAACGTTGTGATATGGTTGGTTTGTTGCAAAGATTGTCTGCGTCCGGTGATCGCAATCGCTAAGCCAGAATGTTCGCATAGGTTATAAAAACTTTAGATTCGCCCAAAATCAACTAGAAATCACAAGGCGTACAATCTCCCCATGTACGACGACACCTGCCGGTTTCTTGCCGAACACTTCTCCGCCGACTTTGCCAGTTGGCTACTTGGAGAGTCTGTCGCCCTAACGGAACTCAAACCCTCTGAACTTTCCCTCGACCCGATTCGCGCCGATGCTCTGATTCTGCTTCAGTCCAACGAGTCTGTTTTGCACCTGGAATTTCAAACTCGTCCTGACCCAGAGATTCCCTTCCGCATGTTAGATTACCGCTCACGAGTCTACAGACGCGATCGCGACAAAACGATGCGACAAGTCGTGATTTATTTAAAGCAAACTGGATCTGATCTCGTCCGGCAAACCAGCTTTGCTTTAGAGCGCACTCGTCATGACTTTGACGTGGTTCGCTTGTGGGAGCAACCTGACGACCTCTTCTTGCAATATCCTGGGCTGCTTCCGTTTGCGGCTCTCAGTCAAACCAATGATCCAGAGGCAACCCTGCGTCAAGTTGCTCAAGCGGTCAATCAAATCTCAGATCCCACGACTCAAGCAAATCTAATTGCTGCTTCTGCAATTCTGGCTGGGCTAAGATTAGAAGATGAGGTCATTTATCGTGTATTACGGAGAGACATCATGCAAGAATCCACCGTTTATCGTTCAATCCAGAGAGAAGCTCAAGAAGCAAGGGATCGAGCGATCGCTATCAATCTCTTGCGTAGAGGAGTGGAGATCGACATTATTGCCCCTTCTACAGGATTATCGATCGAGGAAGTCCAACAACTTCAACAGCAAATAAATGAGTCTGCACAAAGCTGAACTCCATCCATGTGGGCTGTTAGCTCGTCAAACTCGCAAGTTGAAGTTAAGTTTTAGATAAGATCGCTTTAACACAACCTCTCAACTATTTGACACGAACGCTAAGACTAACGCTAGAGAATCCATTAGAGCTTTTCGTCGAGAGATTTAAACCGATCGTCATATTAAATCATTTTAGAGTTCCATCGACTTCCTGACGATTGACTCATAGAATTAGTTGCGGTGATACGATGGGATCATCATCGCAATTCCGACCGATTTACTGGGAAAATCCATTCTCCCAGTTTTTTGTCATCTGTTATTTGCACTGCAAACGAGATGACTGACGGCTTATACCTCTTTACCGATCGCAGCAGCAGTCTAATGGTTATATCTTCGACACCCGACTCCACCACCCGCAAGCTTTCTAAAGTCGAAGGACTCAAAGATCGCAGTGACTTTTTACGAGAACCCGTCGCGTCAGAGCTTTTAGAAGACACGACGCACTTTACTGAAGATGCAATTCAAATTCTCAAGTTTCACGGGTCTTATCAGCAAGACAACCGAGACAACCGCGCCAAAGGTCAAGAAAAAGACTATCAGATGATGCTGCGAACCCGCAGTCCGGGTGGGTTTATTCCGCCTGAGCTTTATTTGGCGCTTGATTGCATCTCTGATGATTATGGCAATCACACCATTCGAGCTACGACGCGCCAGGGCTTTCAGCTACACGGCATTCTCAAGAAGAATCTGAAAGCGTCACTGGCAGCGATCGTTCGCAATATGGGCAACACACTCGGCGCTTGTGGCGATGTCAACCGAAATGTGATGGCTCCTCCGGCTCCCTTTCGCAACCGCCCCGATTATCAATACGCCTACGCATATTCGCACACTATTGCTGATCTGCTGACTCCCCAAACGGGTGCCTATTATGAGATTTGGCTCGATGGCGAGAAATTCATTTCAGCAGAAGAGAATCCTGAAGTGATCGCGGCTCGTCAGAAAAATGGCACGGGCACGATCGTCCATGACAACCCAGAACCGATTTACGGCACGCACTATATGCCCCGTAAGTTCAAAATCAGCGTTACGGTTCCGGGCGACAACTCCGTCGATCTTTACTCACAGGATGTCAGCTTAGTTGTCTTGACTAATGAGCAAGGCGAGTTAGAAGGCTTCAACGTGTTTGCGGGCGGCGGTTTGGGACGCACGCACAACAAAGAAGAAACCTTTCCGCGATTGGCAGATGAGATCGGCTACGTCGCTAAAGATGATGTCTATAGTTTGGTGAAAGCGATCGTAGCCACTCAGCGCGATTATGGCGATCGCACCGATCGTCGTCACGCCCGAATGAAATATCTGATCGAAGACTGGGGCGTTGACAAATTTCGCGCCAAAGTCGAAGAGTATTTTGGCAAGTCGATCGAACCCTTCAAGCCCTTACCCGAATTCAAATATTTGGATTTCTTGGGATGGCATGAGCAAGGAGACGGCAAACTGTTTGTCGGGATTTCGGTCGAAAACGGTCGCGTCAAAAACGAAGGCGCTTTTCAACTCAAAACCGCCTTGCGCGAAATCGTCGAGACATTCAACCTGCCGATGCTGGTCACGCCCAGTCAGAATTTGATTCTTTACGAAATCGATCCGGCTCAAAAGTCTGAAATTCAGCAGATTCTGACTCGCTGTGGCATTAAGCGCGAAGACGAAATCGATACGCTGTTGCGCTACTCGATGGCGTGTCCCGCTTTGCCCACTTGCGGGTTGGCAACCGCCGAGTCAGAACGGGTCATTCCTACCATTCTGGAGCGTATCCGGGCACTGCTGATCAAAGTCGGACTGCCTGACGAATCGTTGATCATTCGCATGACGGGATGTCCGAATGGATGCGCCCGTCCTTATTTGGCAGAACTCGGCTTTGTCGGCAACGGCCCCGACACCTATCAAATGTGGCTAGGTGCTTGCCCCAATCAAACGCGACTGTCTCGCGCCTATGTCGAGAAACTGCACATTGACGATTTAGAAACCTTTTTAGAGCCGCTTTTTGTCTACTTTAAGCAGTCACGCACCGATCGGGAAAGCTTTGGTGATTTCTGCGATCGCGTTGGCTTTGATGCACTGCGGCAATTTGTCAGCGACTATCAGTCCGAAGGTTTCGATGAGATTGTGACGGTTTCGACCAATGACTTTGAAGACGTTGAATCGGCTGAATCTGACAAGGTGACGCTGAAATCTCGGCACCGGGTTAGCGTTCGTCGTGAGATTTATACTCGGCTTCAGCAAGCGTCTAAAACGCAAGGCAAGCCGATTACTGAACTCGTGGCAGCAGCGCTAGAAACCTATCTCGCTAACACCGATTCTTAGAGCCTCCGATCGGACTGTCTGCTGTTTGGGTAGGAGTGTTTAATTCACTCCTACTTTTTTATTGAAATTATCAGAGATTCAAAATGGCTCAGTTGCAAAGGCTTGTCATTACCGCTTCTCAAATCGATCGGCAGCAGATTGTTTTGACGGCTGAACAACAGCATTATTTAAGTCGAGTTTTGCGGCTCCGGTCAGGCGATCAGTTCATCGCCATGAACGGTCAAGGACAAGGCTGGTTAGCGGCTTTAGAATCCGATCGGGCCCAAATCCTAGAACCCATTCACGCCCATTCTGAGCTGTCGATTTCTGTAACTTTAGTGCTGGCACTCCCCAAAGGAAACGGGTTTGATGATGTGGTGCGGCAGGCAACAGAATTGGGCGTAACTTGCATTGCGCCTGTGATTAGTGACAGAACACTTCTCAATCCCAGTGCCAACAAGTTAGAACGTTGGCGACGCATTGCCCAAGAAGCGGCAGAACAATGCGAACGTCAAATCGTGCCTGAAATCTTAGATCCAGTTTCCTGGAACGATTGCCTACAAATAGAATCGTCTGATTCCGATATCTGTCGCTTAATCTGTCTAGCACGGGGCAACTCGCCGCATTTATTGAACTATCTAAATAAATCGGTTTGTCCCTCAATTACACTCGCGATCGGGACTGAAGGCGGCTGGACAGATGCCGAAATTGAAGGGGCGATCGCGGCAGGTTATCAGCCTATTTCTCTCGGTCGTCGCATTCTTCGAGCCGTGACTGCTCCGATCGTGGCGCTCTCGCTAGTTGCAGGAGTCTTGGAAAGAATGAAGAATGAAGAGTGAAGACTGAAGAGAAGAAAAAATAATCCTTTAGTCTCAGTCAAAAATGCTGAATCAAATCGCCGCCGCTTTCGATCGCCAAGACTACCGCACTGCCGCGAAGTTGCTCAAAGAATTCTTGCACGAATCGCCTCAAAACCCTTATGGGCAGCTTTATCGAGGGCGGCTCTATGAAGTGTCTGGCAAATTAGAGGTAGCCGAAGCGATTTATCGTCAACTCTTGCGAGATGTCGTCAATCCCAAAGTCGCGACTCAGGCTCGGCAAGGAATTCAGCGACTCGAAGCTTTGGCTCAAACTCGCCAACAAGCCGCGATCGCCGCCGCCACCGCAGATCCCAGAAATGCTGAACTGGGGATGTTAGTTTTAGAGGCAATCAGCAGCGACATCCGCACGACATCGGCGCAAAACTTTGCCCGAATTATGCAGCTAGATGCCTACACCGCGCGGCTACAAATTCCTCATCGCGGCTGGCGGCTTTATCGAACTGGCGCGATCGGAGAACTTCAACTCTATGGGCAGCAGCTTAGAACTGCTGAGATTCCAGTGTTTTGGGCACCGTTGAATGTGCTTCAGAGCCTGCAAGTCTTTCAAGTCCAATATTTTCAGGAGTATCAGCCGAACGCGAACACTCCGTGGAGCGAAGCTAGCGCAGTCTGCCAAAATGAGCAAGATCAATTGGGTTCTCTGAGTTTCGATTGGGCAGAAGTGACGCAGCGCGTTGAAGGACGATTGCCGATTTTTGAGCAAGTTGTGGATACCGATGCGCGACAGAGAACGCAGCGACAGCGCAAAGAACAAACCCAAGACTACGCTCATATTTGCGATTTGCATCTTCCTAAAAGACGCTGCATTTTGCGAATTTGTGACTTAAATTATCAGTTCCACCAAGGGATTGCTTTTTCAACCGCAGATTCCACTGCGATCGGTCAAGCCACCAATCGCATTCACTGGAATAATTTACTCGCGTTTCTCAACTATCAACTTCCTGAACAACCCGTTTGGTCAGAGTTCGCGCCCTTTGCAGAAACCGCGATCGAGTTTCCTAACCTGCTCAAGCGCCTTAAGTCTCACGTTCATCTCTTTGGTCAAGACGCTAGTCCGTGGAATCCGGCTTTTCATCTCTATAGTGGGTTAGCGTTTTCAAAAGATTCCTGAAGTTTAGTCCCTGAGATGGAGGCTTAAACTAGAGACGATTAACGACAATGCTATTGAAACAATTAAAGAAAACTTGGGTTAGAAAACTTCTATGAACATCATCGTGCGTTTCATCTTGGCGATCTTCTTGCCACCTCTGGCTGTTTTTCTCAACAGTGGCATTAGTTCAGCGTTTGTGATTAACATCTTGCTGACTCTTTTAGGCTGGGTTCCGGGCATAATTCACGCGGTTTGGGTGCTTCAAAAAACAGAAGAACGTAGAAACGAAGTTTATTAATGAATAAAAAAACATCCCGATCGTCAGGTCGGGATGTTTTTTAAGGGTCATCTAAAAACTCTTTGAGTTTAGTTCGATTTCATGCCGCGCGCCATGTCTAAGTAAGAGTTCATGTTTGCGCCAGGGCGACGACGAGTGCCGTTGCTGGTGGGCACCAAATATTTGGTTGCAAACTCAGCAGATGCTTCAGGCTTCGGAGCAACTGCTACAGGTGCCTTTTCTTCGACGGGCTTTTGGGCAACTGGGGCAGAGCCGTTGCTAGATGCCGCAGCCGCTAATAGCTCCGCTCGCTTAGAAGACTGTTTCGAGGTCGGTGCCGCTTCGCTAGTCGTGGCGACAGGTTTAGGGCTAGATTCGGTTGCGGAGGCGCTGACGGCAGGCTTTTTCTCAGCTTCAGCTTCGTCCATTTCTAGAAAATAGCCGGAGCCTTTCCGAGTTTTAGGAGCGCTGCCTTCGATAGATTTTTTGCCGCCGACAAGCCCGCCTAAAAAGGAAAAGATGCCGCTAAAGAAATTTTTGATGAGTTTAATAAGACCGCCCATGTGTCACTGCTCCTGGGATGTTGGCTGATATTGAAGTGCGTCGGAAATTTGCATTAATTGCGATCGCTGAGGCAAACCGCTCATCTAAAACGGATAAATGATATGCCTTGCTGATCATATAGCGTCTGGGTAGAGTCTCGATCGGACTCGCCACAACTGTTAATTGATTCGTTTTGTCTGACTTCACTAAAAGCAAATCAGCAAAGCTTAAAGATTCTCTTTAATTATGAGTCTTGATGAGATCTTCTTGCAAGACCTGCGATGCGTTTTTTGAATCGAATTTGATCGTTCTCAGCAAAAAAGGGCCTTTAAACAAAGCCCTTTTTTAGAGTTATAGAGTCCGATCGTAAGGTCAACTTCGATTAAGATCGCGCTTTAGAATCATCCGAGAACAGACCCAGCAAGGGTCCTAACACTGCGCCAAATATAAACCCTCCAGCGTGTGCCCAGTAAGCGACCCCACCGCCCTGCATACCGATGTTAGTCTTTACACCCAGACTGGCAACGCCGTAGAGCGCCTGCTGCACAAACCAGATTCCTAAATAAAAGATAGCCGGGATTCGTATCGGCAAGAAAATAATGCCGAGCGGAACAATCGTCAGCACTCTGACGTGAGGGAATCGCAGAATATAGGCTCCCATCACGCCTGCGATCGCGCCACTTGCCCCCAACGAAGGAATATCCGACCCCGATGAGAAGAACCACTGGCTTAAAGCAGCTAAGACTCCACAAGCGATGTAGAAGATCAAAAACTTGATGTGCCCCAGCCGATCTTCGACATTATTGCCAAAAATCCACAAAAACAGCATGTTGCCTGCGATGTGCAAAAAGCCCCCATGCAGAAACTGAGAGGTGATGAGCGTAATCCATTCCGGAAAGCCAGAACTGCCCGCATCGCCTCTAAAACTTTCGCTTAGCTCTCTAGGAATGACTGCCCAAGTGAAGAAAAACGACTCTAGTTGCTGCGGTGTCAGGCTCAACTGGTAGATAAAAACTAAGACATTGGCGGCGATCAGCCCATACGTAATGTAAGGGGTAATGCGCGTTGGGTTGTCGTCGCTGATCGGAAACACGAGAATCTTTCCTTGACTATCATTTAGCAGAAAGATAACTGATTTCTAGCGACTTGTCTGTTTATCTGTAGACAGATTTGCAAACCCGCCCTCCTCACGAAGTGGGGCGAAGCCCTCGCCCAATCCTTTCCCAAAATAGGAGAAGGGGAGCCGGATTCAAAGTCCCTCTCCCGCCCTGGGAGAGGAATTTAGGGTGAGGGTCAAAGGTCATCACAATGGTTGCCGGGTTAGATAGGATGTCAAATCCTGTCAGTTTAGATATTGTCTCAGCGCTTGAGCCAGCACTCGAACGTTAGGCTCCTTTAAGATTCCTAGATGATCACCGGGGATGTCATGCACCTCTAACCCTCCAATAGTCAGATCTCCCCAGCCCAAACGCGGATCTGATTCTGCCGTGACACTGATCTCCTGATCCTGTGCCCGAAACATCACGATTTGCCCCGGATAGAGTTCGGGAGCGTAGACCCCGCTTGCCTCTTGGTGATGTTGGGCATAAATCATGTCTTCTAACTCAAGCGGAAAAGGACGACCGATCGTGCGATAAACCCACCGATAAGCCTTTTCTCCGCTTGCCTTTTTCAGACTTTTCTCTAAGAGGCGACGCTTGACTCGTGCCAGCCCTTGGGACGGCTTGAGTTTCAGAAAGCGGCTGCCATAGGCAAAGAGCCGCGATCGTAAAGGCAGTTTTTGCCCAACCCCTGGTGCAGGCGTGTCAAATACCCCCAGCAGCGACACCGTTTCACCCTGAGCGTGAAGCTGTTGCGCCATTTCAAAGGCAATTACCCCGCCAAATGAGATCCCCACCAGCCGATAAGGGCCGTTGGGTTGCAGAGTTCGCAAATTTTCGATGTAGTGAGTCGCCAGGGCTTTCACGTCGTTGGGGGGCATCTCTTCGTCGTCTAACATCTGGGAAGTCAACCCATACAGGGGTTGGTCTTCTCCCAAATGGCTTGCTAACGGACGGTAAAAGTCCAACCCTCTGCCCATGACGTGAATGCCAAACAGAGGCGGCTTCGATCCCTTGGGCTGGAGGGGGACGATCGAAGACACGGCGATCGAGTCTTGTTGCAGCAAAATCGCCTGTTCTCGAATTGTCGGAGCCTGAAAGAACGCGATCACAGGCAGCTTTCTCTGGTAGGTTTGCTCAATCCGATGCATGATTTGAGTGGCAAGCAGCGAATGTCCGCCCAGGTCGGTGAAGCGATCGGTGACTCCGATCGGATGAGTGTCTAAAACCGCTTCCCAGATTTCGGTCAGTTTTTGCTCCCATTCGTTGCTCGGAGGCACGAGGTTTTTGAGGCTGACCACGTTTTCAGCCGTAGGTAACGGCAAGGCGCGTCGATCGACCTTGCGATTGGGGTTGAGCGGCATCTCATCGAGTACGACAAAGGCAGCAGGCACCATATAGTCGGGCAGATTTGCCTGGAGAAATTGACGAATGGACTCGATCGTAGAATCCGATTTTCGCGCTAATACTAGATAAGCAACCAGGTTTTTTTCGCCGTTTGCCAGTTGATGCGCCATTACGACTCCTTCAGAGACGTTAGGTGCTTGACGAAGGGCAGCTTCGATGTCGCCTAGCTCGATCCGAATACCGCGAAGCTTGATTTGAAAGTCGGCGCGACCCAAAAATTCGAGATTGCCATCGGGGTTAAAGCGCCCCAGATCACCCGTCCGATAAAATCGCTGTCCGTCGATCGTCACAAACTTCTCTTGAGTCAGGTCTTCACGATTGAGATAGCCGTTTGTCACCCCTGCGCCCCCGACATAAATCTCGCCAGCCACCCCGATCGGAACTAAATTTTGATCCAAATCATAGAGGCGCAAACTGACGTTATTAAAGGGTTTTCCGACTCGACTTTTGGTGACAACGTGATTTCTAGGAACCGGATAAGTTGCACACAGCGAAGACACTTCGCTACACCCATAGAGAACAGCAACGTTTGCGTTTTGGAATACGTTCTTTAACGTTTCTAACAAATCAGGCGCAACGGTGTCACCTCCGGTAAATACATGCTTGAGGCGACGAAATTTTGTTAAATCTAATTCGTTATCTTGAATGTAGATCAACAGTTGTCGCATCAAACTTGGAACGGTGTGCAGCATGGTCAACTGTTCTAAAGTTTGAGTCAGTCGCCCAAAGTCGAGAATGTGTTCTCGCTCAAGAATGACCAGCGTTCCGCCTGCTGCCAGAGGGGACAATAACTCAAAGAGAGAAATGCTGAACGTAAACCGAGCGATCGCAGGCATGACATCGTGACGATCGAAGCCGAGACGATCTTGCGTTGCGAGAATATAGTTGACTAAATTGCGGTGACTCGCCGCGACTCCTTTCGGCGTTCCGGTGGTGCCGGACGTGTAGATGATGTAGGCAGTCTGATCGAGGAGAAGTTCAATATCGGGGTTGTGGGTAGGGAATGGACAAATGAGATCCCACTCGCGATCGAGACAAATCGTCTGTATCCCCTGGGGCAGACTGGACAGAAGGGGGGCTTGTGTCAGCAAAACGGCTGCATCTGTGTCGTCTAAAATCATCGCCAAGCGACTGGCCGGATGAGTCGGATCTAACGGCACATAAATGCCACCTGCTTTGAGAATGCCGAGTAAACACACCGCAATCTCTAGCGACGGCTGAATGCAAACCGCCACCCGATCGCCCGGTCGAATTCCTTTGTGGGTGAGGAAATGGGCGAGTTGATTGGCGCGCTGATTGAGTTCTGCATAAGTGAGATGCTGTGACCCAAACCGCAGCGCGATCGCGGTTGGATATTCGACAGCATGGGCTTCAACATGGCGATAAATGGGAATTTGGGGATAATTTGCTGGCTGACTGTTCCACTCTACGAGCAGTTGGTGTTGCTCTGGTTGGGTTAATAGTGGCAGTGGCGCGATCGGGCAGTCTAAGTCAGCGAGCATTCCTGTCAGTAACACCTGAAAATGACCTGACAGCCGCTCGATCGTGTCTGAGTCAAACAGGGCTGCGTTGTATCTAAAAAAACCTGAAACGCTAGACGCTGACTGGAGAATGGTGAGATGTAAATCTGGGCTGTCAGTGAATTGGCAAAGGTGTTGCTTAAATTCTTTTAGCTGTTGGTCTTTGTCTTCAACGTCGGGCACGTTTTCTATTAACGTAACGATCACAGAATGATTCGATAACCATTTAGATCTTTCTGACGGCTGTGACTTCCAAACACTCTCTTGAGACACTAATGTGAGTGTTTTGCAAATATCACTAGCCAGTGTTCGGCTTTTTAGCCGACTGTGTAAATCAGCAGACAGTTCTGAGATGTGATGTTGGTTGCTTTCTCTATTAGAGAGAATTAACCCTAGGCTGATCTTTTCCTGTTGAGTGTAGCGATAGAGCAACGTCTTAAAAGCTGCCAGAATGATTGACTGAGCTTCGATCGTGCCCTGAGTTTGTGTGGTGAGAGATTGGACTAAGCGATCGGGCAGCGAAAACACCTGATAGGCAGGTTGATCAAGAGTCGAAGCCAGTTTGGGGCGATTGACGGGTAACTGTAGCTGCGATCGCGCTTCAAGAGTTTGAGGCGCTGCGATCGTCTCTTGAACATCACTCGTATCTTGAGGTTGCACAGACGTAGAAAGATTCAGGGAGATGAATGTTTTGTTTGTAACGACCACAACAGAACTCCTAAGTTTACAGGGCGCGACTTGCTTCAATGCGCCTCAAAACATGGATGGCCCCGTCACTTCTCTAATCGCTACTGGAACAGTGCAGTGACTCACCAAAACCATTAGAAATCGGGACTGACTTTAAAAAAGCTCATGTATCCATAGATGATGCATATCGAGCAACTAATCCAAGTGCTATTAGCTAGGGAACGTAACACTTTTATTTAGGTAGATTCCAGTACTCATACATAAGCTTCATAAAAACAACACAAGCGGTAAACGATTTTCATAGAAGAATTAGCTAGAAAAAGATTTGTATTGCTTGTGTATAGTAGGTCATGCCTGAACTTAAGGTGCAATCTCTCAAATTAAGAACGCATAAAATTGCTGTAAAGCAGAATCTCACTGATTAGCGGTCACAGATTTTGGAGTATCAGAGACTACAGTCTGCAAGTGATTTGGCGTAAAATACGAAACTTAACCGTGTCTTCATAAAAAAATCCTTAATCATGAAAATTACGAGTATTTACTGGTGCTTTGTCTGTTCCCTGGCTATGGTCGATGTCAAGTCAGCGCTTTTACTGAATGTTCAATTCATCAATCTCTAGAGCGAGGTGTTTCTACTTAGCCCTCACTTAGCGCTGAACTCCATAACTTAGACCTTGTAAACAGAGGAGGCTGCTATGAGTTGGTTAGTTAGAGTTGATCACATCACCTACGCTTGCGAAAAAGGAATGATTGAAAAGTGGGCGTGGTATCACCTCGAAGTTGAAGGCGGAAGACTAGTGACCCGCATTGATGATGTCGATCCTGAGAATCCTAAAAGCAGCATGAAGCTGTGGTGCATTGACTTTGGCGCGTTTGGCATTGCACTAGTTGAAGGCATCGATCGAGCAGAAAAATCTCAGGTGACTCTGTTTGCCGATTGTCACGGCGATCACAGCGTTCAACACGTCGCTTATGACACGTCAGACTTAGATAAATTTATGGATCGTCTGCAACAATATGGTTGCAACCCACTCGGAGAGCCAATCTCTAAGAAAGATGGATTTGGTATTCTCAAGCAACTATTTTGCAAAGGCTATTCTCAACTGAGTGCTTCAGAAACCCAGTTTGCAGAATATGTACAGCGTCCTAGAAGCATTCAAGAAGAGCTTGAAGTCACCTTCTCTCAAAAAGCTGGAAAAGGATTTTATCGGCAGGTTGAAGAGGCGACCGCTAAAGGAGAAATTACCACCTTCACCACCTTTTCTGCCATGCCTTCTGACTGGCTACCCCCCGCTGTTGAACTCCCCTTTTCTGCCAGTCGCAACCCTGAGCGTGTGACTAGCGAGGAGCCTACGATCTCGCAATAGTAGTTTGTTAGTATCCATTTTAGAAAGACTTGCTACAAGTAATAGAACGTGAATTCGATGAGGCTTTTCGCTGCGGTTGCCAATCCGGGCTGCCCCCTAAATCCCCCAAAATTAGGGGACTTTGAACTTAAATTCTCGGCTTGAAGTCCCCCAGAATTGAGGGATTTAGGGGGCTGAAGCGCTGAAGAACGCAGTGAAAAAACTCATCGAACTGACGCTAATAGAAGCTGCGAAACCCCGAATTCACGATCGTTAAGGAATGCGGATAGGCGACAGTCCATCATCGGGTGAAACATTGCCGATCGCTGTGTCAAAGTCATCAGAAGCAGGGATGACCGTGCCTTCTTCAAGCAAGTAGTAGATGGCCCGCACATGGGGTCCAAAAATTATTTCGTCTCCGTTTTGCAAATCGTAGGTTCTTAGCTTTCGGCTGTTAATCAGCAGTCCGTTTGCGCTTGGGTGACCTCTGAGGGTGCCATCGACAATGCGGTAATGATGAGTGCCATCGTCATTAGGCAACTGCAACAGCGTCGCGTGACGACGAGACACAAATTGAGAGGCTAGTCGAATATCGCACTTAGGATCGCGACCGATCGAGTAAGTGACTTCTTCTAGCCTTAACTCTCGCCGTCCCTGATCGTCTTCGACAACTAGGACATGATTTTGAAAAGATTCTGATGACATTGAAACAGCAATCAAAGTGAAACAAATTTGAACATTATCTGTATTCTCTAAAAGAATTGCTCGATCGGGTGTAACGCAAATCACGCCAGAAATCTGAACACCCAATCTTGCTCAGATTCTCAAAGAGAAGTCGATTCTGATTCCACCGAGAGCGATTGCCAGATCACAGACGGCAAAGTCATTTGCTCAACCAGAGGCGTGCAACCCAGCCATTGTCGCGAAATTTCGATAAACGGTTGAGGATTGCCACTCACCCAAAACTCGGTGGGTCTAGGCGATCGGACTTGCTTTAGCCCTAACAGATCAAGTTCTTGAGAGGCTGATTTCACAACATGCACTGCTGGATCGATGAGTTGCACCGATCGTGGCAACAGCGATCTTAACACGGGGGCAAGATGCGGATAATGGGTGCAGCCGTAAACGAGCGTGTCGATTTCCTGCTCAAGTAAAGGCTCTAAATACTCCTGCGCCACTTGATAGGTGTAGGGTTCGTCAATGCGGTTTGCCTCCACGATCGGCACAAACTCAGGGCAGCCAATCTGCCAAACCTCTGCCGTGGGGTCAACTTCTAAAACTGCGTCTCGATAGGCGTTACTGGCTGCGGTTGCCGGGGTCGAAATCACTCCAATTCGCTTGCCAACCTGCACAGCGGCTCGTGCGCCTGGCAAAATCACACCCAAAATTGGCAAGTCAGGAAACTCCGATCGCACCGTCTCGATCGCCAGTGCCGAACTGGTGTTACACGCCATGATCACCATTTTGACTCCGCGCTGCACCATCCAAGTCAAAATTTCCCGCACATATTGCAAAATTTCGCTGCGAGACTTGGTTCCGTAGGGCAATCGAGCCGTGTCTCCAAAATAGAGAATTGACTCATTGGGCAATTGGCGATAAAGCTCCCTTAAAACCGTTAATCCCCCAACGCCGCTATCAAAAACGCCGATGGGGGCTTGACTTGACGGTAGCTGATCGAGCAAAAACTCAGTTCGCCGACCAAAATCGGATGCTTGACTTTTCATAGATAAATGCTGACTCCTCACACACACACTCTGACCGCAGACTTTAACTCCCAATCAGGGGAAATGTCTAGATGGTTCTTAGTTTAGAGGCTAACGCCGATCGGCTCAATCCCCATCTGGTTCAGACTGCTATCGAATGTACTGCAAAATTCCTCGTGCGATCGAGTCTGCCATCTGTTTGCGATAAGCAGACGTTGAGAGTTTAGAGGCATCATCTCGCCCCGTCACAAACCCGACTTCAACGAGAACCGACGGCATCGAGGTCTTTCTCAACACATAAAATCGCGCCGTCCGCACGCCCCGATCTTGAATTCCAGTTCCCTGCAAGACGCTATTGTGAATCGATTTCGCCAAACCTGCCCCACTCTGGTAATAGTAGGTTTCTAAACCATTAATATCGGGACGGCTGAGGCTGATCGAGTTGGCGTGAATGCTGACAAACAGCGTCGCGTTGATGCGTTCTGCAAGGCTGACGCGAGGTTCTAAATCGACATCGACATTGTTGGTGGTGCGAGTCAGCACCGCTTGCACACCCTGCTGCTCTAAAGCGGCAGCCACTTGGCGACCAATATCCATAACGATTTCTTTCTCTTGCAGCCCGCCAACGCCGACGGCTCCGGGGTCAGGCCCGCCGTGTCCTGGATCGATGACGACCACGACTTTGCCATTGGGAACGCGCGGTAGCGAGATAGGTGGCACATTCGTCGCAGGCGGCACCGGAATGCTAGATCCAGGAACGCTACCCGATGAAGGCGGCACCGGGAACAGGGACGATCGCTGCAATTGCAAGGCGAGAAGCTGCTGACTCGGTTGATTAATATCCCCAATTTGCGTCCCTGCTGCGGGCAAGACCAAAATTGCCACCGTGTTCGGAGTTTCTTGCCGCAAACGGACTTGCAGCAAAGGACTGCTGGCGGTGAGTCGTGGCCCTTGCACCGATCGGGCTAACTGCGCTGAAGGAATCGTAATTCGATAAGCGCCGGATGCTCGATCCCACCCAGAGGTGTAGCGAATCGGGCGATCGGAGCGAATCAATAGCTGCCGACTGCCTTCATCTAACTCAACTGACCGAACGGTTGCTAACGCAGTGCTAGGCAACGGTTGAGAAGTCCCCGGATTGGTTGCCGTCCCAGATTGAGGCAGCAAGACAATTCCGTTTGAGCCGCTCGCGCTTGCCTGCCAGTCACCACTGCTGGGCGACGACATCAACAGCGTTAAGCGCACGACCGACGGAGACGATTGCAGTTGCGTCACCTGCACCCGACTGACTCCGTTGCGGTTGACGAGAAAATCACGAGACGAGAGGCTGGGCGAGATCGAGGCTCCATAGAGATCAACTAGCGTCTGACGACGATCGCCCGTGCGCTGGACTCGAATTTGGGGCTGACCGCCACTCGTGCGAATAAAAAATCCGTCGGGGGTCGGCTGAATGCTTTGCACTTGCGTTGCCCCGATCGCCGTGCCTGGATTGGTCGATCCGATCGGGGGCAGTGACGACGGATTGCCAGAAGTTGGTGTCGAGGTCAACTGGGGAGTCGGAAGCTGCACCGTCCAGTTTTGTGGAGACGCGCCCCGAAACCGCACTTGATTGGGGTCGATCGTATAGCCTGGTGCTAATTCGACGACGATGCGGGTCGTGTCTTTATCAAACTGCCCCACCCGCAGCGATTGAATCGATCTGCCGTTGCCGGGTTGTGTCACCGCAGGGCGACCGAGCCGAACTCCTGGCAGGTCAATCACCAGTCGAGTCGGGTTGGCAATCAGTTGTGCCTTGGGTTGCACCCCTTCGTCGGTCGTAAACTCTAAACGGTTTTGGCTGGCATCAAACCGCCAAAATTGCAGTTTGGCCGCCTGAGCGGGCAATGTAACCAGAAAAATGGCAAAAGGCAGGAGAAAAAAGAAAAAATTAGCCGCTCCTTTGGCGACGTTTCTATTTGCTTTTGCCTGTTTTTTTTCAACTAATTGAGACAATAATCCGTTGCGTTTCAAAGCAATTTCTCCTTGTATGCCTCGCAGCTCTGAGGGGTTTGACGAATCGAAAATCATCTGAACTTTAAGGTTTAAATTTCTGCGATCGGTCACATTTTCAAGCCAATACAAGGCTGAGTTAAATAACACCCTGACTCTGCCTAAAATCTAAACATTGCCGTTTGACAAACTGAATACCGTAGAGCGTTCCCCACGTTGAGGAAGATTCATCAAAGACAAAGACAATCTTTGCCCCTAGAGCTAGCAAAGCCTTTGAAAATGTCGATAATGCAGTTTTTGCCTATTAGTATTCTCAGACGAATCACACCTTTCTGGAAAATCTGCGAAAATCACAGAAATTTTATGCACCCTCGAATCTCGAAGACGCAAAGATCACGAATCAAGTTTCAGAAAGTACCTATAAGATTTTCACTCAGCGATTTTGTTTGCATAGGATCAATGATTGAGAGAGCAAAGCATTTGATATCAGAGCAACATTGCCGAATCTATCTAATCAATAAAAATTAGATTTAGGCTTAAGCATTCTAATACACTTGCTTTCTGCTCAAACTATTTTTTTGCCATGTCACTACTCACGACCCAGAAACTGATCGTATTCTGCGTGCGAACCAATCCAAAACCATGCAAAATCTCTTCCCTCAGCTACAGCGACTGCTCGGTAGTGTATTCCGACTCGCACTGACCAATACTGACCTACTTTTTTGAGATGCAGCGATGGATGACAAGGATTTTGCTGAAGCAGTTCGTAAGACTTGTCAGCTAGGTCTTGAATTTCGTTTGGTAACTGACGGTAGTGATACCAAAAATCTGGAGTCCCTCGATGTCTCACAGATCAGTACAATGCCCTTCACGCAAGTCTTTGAGTGCTTTTTCTGCAAGTGCATCTAACCGACCTGCTTTCACATCTGCTTCAAACTGTCGATCCCAAATTTCGGCATCGAATTCTGCAAACCAAGCGCGAAATGCTGCTAGGTCTTCTGAGGGAAGTTGAGCGATCGCGTGTTCGATGTCTTGTAATGTGTTCATCATCAAAACATTTAGACTTCTAATTTGGCTGGTCTAACTATATCAAGTTCTTTTGTGCCTATGAATGATGATTCAGTAGTTGGGTTGGGCGATCGGGCAAGAGATAAGACAGATCTTCCGATCGGCTAAGATAAGCGGCGACATACCGGTTTTGTTTCACCACCAAGATCCCTAGCTCATCAGCTTCATCAATTGCTAGCCCTCTCCTTGCCACTGATCCCTTGATTTAGTTATGCAGAGGCAATAACACTACCTATCCGCGCCTTCAAAACTAAGCACAGTTTTTTCTGCTCAGTGCAGAAAACGAAGGAGATCGCATAACATGGAAGGCAATGCTTCTCAGCTAAAATACTAGTACTCACCGTCATTATTGATACAGGTTATGACAGGAAATTCCTTCTTCGATGAGCAAAAAGAACAGTCCTTGATAAAAGCTAGGATTGTTGAAAAATATTTCTGGGTTTGGGCAAAAGTTATTATCCCAACAGCAAAGAAATCATCGGTTTCAGAACCTAAAATTGCTTATATCGATCTTTTCGCTGGTGCGGGACGATACAAGGATGGTTCAAAGTCAACCCCTGTGAAGGTTTTGGAAACTGCTATTTCAGATCCAGATATGCGAAATATGCTGGTGTCCATCTTTAATGATGTTGATGCGGACAACGTTGACTCTCTTCAGCAAGCTATAGATTTAATTCCGGGCATAGAGAGTCTGAGATACCGCCCGCAAATTCTCAACCATGAAGTTGGAGACAACATAGTCAAAACATTCAAAGAGCGAAGATTAGTTCCCACTTTGTTTTTTGTTGATCCTTTTGGCTACAAAGGGTTGTCACTCCAGCTTATTAACTCTGTTGTCAAAGACTGGGGCTGCGACTGTATCTTCTTCTTCAATTACAATCGCATCAATATGGGTTTGAGTAATGTGGCTGTTCAAGATCACATGAACGCGCTTTTTGGACAATCACGGGCAGATCAAGTTCGTGAACAACTGAAACCACTTGCTCCACAGGAACGTGAGTTAACCGTTGTAGAAGCCATCTGTGAGGCATTGAAAGAAATGGGCGGCGAGTATGTTCTCCCTTTTCGCTTCAAACATGAAATTGAAAATCGCACCAGCCATCACCTAATCTTCGTAAGCAAGCACGTCAAAGGCTACGAAATCATGAAGGATATAATGGCTAAAGAGAGTACTGACCAGGCTCAGGGTGTGCCATCCTTTGAATACAACCCAGCGACTGCTCAACAACCATTACTTTTTGAGTTAACTCGTCCTCTTGATGAACTGGAATCTATGCTGCTAGATAGGTTTGCAGGAAGAGCTATGACGATGAAGGAAATTTACGACCAGCATCATGTCGGGAAGCCCTACATCGGCAAGAACTACAAAGTTGCTCTCAGTAAACTTGAAGCCCAAGGCAAGATTGTAGCGGAGCCACCTGCCAGTAAACGACGAAAAATGAAGGGAGAAACCACGTTTGCAGATTCAGTGAAAGTAAAATTCCCATCTATGCAGTGAGTTCCAGTTTTCCTAAACGTCTCATACCTTTGAGTGGAGCGCTACCCCATCTTCGGATGTGTTGATCCCACGCATCAGGCATTTCATCCCAGATTTCATCATTAAGCAATCTACCTCCAGCTTTTGGTGTCCTACCGCCAACTTGTTTGAAGAAAAATGATACCCCTGCTTTCTGACATTGATCGCGGATATCTTCTGCCCAGCTAACTTTTATGGGGCGGTTCTTTTGTCCAGATTCCCCGCCCACAATAACCCAATGGATATCAGTTAAGTCAAGCTTCAACGCTCCTAAAAGTGGCTCACATGAAATGAAGCGCACTGAAACAGGAACCTCACGAAGGTACTCAAGACGATCAACGTAGTTTTGATTCTCAACTGACACGCCCAACCAAACGTTTTCGGGAAAATCTAACTCAGAAGTCAGATCCCGTAAGCGTTCATGCCGCTTTGTCAAGATTTGATATACGTGCCAGGGTGTTAGACGAATCACAGAAAGAACTTGTTTGATAAAGTCGAGTGGCACATCTTCATGAAAAAGGTCACTCATTGAGTTGACAAAAATTCGGCTTGGAGTGCGCCAACGCAATGGCTCTTCCAATCTAGCTGGATGTAAAGTCAACCCAAATCCATTAGAAAAGTTTTTTGGAAACCGCTGTGTAAGAGCTTCAGCATAACAATGTAGGCAACCCGGACTGATTTTGTCGCAACCAGTTGTTGGATTCCAAGTTTTATCAGTCCACTCAATACCAGTCTGCGTACTAGACATGTTTCAACTCCGCAAGCTACATTTGCGACAGATGCTATCTGCCCAGAATTTAAATAGTTTTTCTGTACTATATCAGATTTTACATAAGCAATCCTATCACTGCACACCATTTTCTACGTTATATGTCAGAAAATAATGGACAACATACCCAAAAATCACCTTTTTCAGGCAGAACTAGCCTCTGTTGGTGAAGTCGCAATCTGCACTTACGAAATATGCTAACGTTCTCCCCACCCATCCCTTGAGTGCTAAAAAGCTATTCGCTAGCGGTCTGCTTATCTTCTACTAATGTTGTCTCTGTCACTAATCCATCGTCTACTGCATCAACTAAAGCAGAGGCATCTAAGATCGCAGCTTCTTCAGAAAGAGCGATCGGAGCCGCTTGATTTGAGAACGCTACACGCAGCAGAGGAGGAGCAACAAACGTGGTCAAAATCACCATGACGATGATCGCCGCCTGCAAAGAATCGGACAACACGCCGCTAGAAGCACCAATGGCAGCAAACACTAGCCCGACTTCTCCTCGCGGAATCATGCCAATGCCGATCGCCCATCGATTAAGCGGTGATTGCCCAAACAAAGTGAACCCAGTAATCACCTTACCGACGATCGCCACCACGACCAAAAACGCCGACATGATCAGCCCTTCCCGATTCTCTGGCACAAATGGGTTGAGAACGCTGACATCCGTTCGGGCACCCACCACTACAAAGAAAATCGGCACCAGCATATCGGCGATCGGCTTCACTTGTGCTTCGAGTTCTTTGCGTTTCTCGGTTTCTGCCAAAATTAACCCCGCCGCAAAAGCCCCTAAGATCGCCTCTAGCTGGATCACGGCTGCCACATAAGACAGCAGAAAGGCAAAGATCAGTGCTGTAATCAGCAGTTGACCTCTAGTCCTTAACTCATTGACTAGAATGACAAAAAATGGACTGAGCAATCGCCCTAACCAGATCGAGCCGACCAAAAAGACGACCGCGCTGACTACCAGGAAGACCACATTTCCGACTTGCACTTCGCCCGTTTTTGCCAACCCAGCCACCACCGCCAGCACAATAATGCCTAACACATCGTCTAGCACGGCTGCGCCAATAATGATTTGTCCTTCTTTAGAGGCGAGTTGTTGAATTTCTGCCAATACTCTAGCCGTGATGCCAATGCTAGTTGCAGTCAGAGCCGCCCCCGCAAAAATTGCCGGAATCGCAGCCACCTTGAATAGCAGCATCAGCCCTACGGTGCCAAGCGTGAAGGGAGTGACAACCCCAACTACGGCAACGATCGCAGCTTGCGGCCCGACTCGGATCAGTTCTTTGAGGTCTGACTCTAACCCAATCTCAAACAGCAGAATCACCACGCCGATTTCTGCCAAAACCGAGATCACCTCGCTCTGCGACTGAAACACTGCTGTCAGTCCTTCAGAACTCAGTTGAGCGCTCATCTGCACCATTTGCATCATCAAAGAACTGCTGGCATCGATGCCACCACCCGGAAACACCAGCAGATGCAGCGCCGAAACGCCCACCAAAACGCCTGCCACCAACTCGCCCAAGACGGACGGCAGATTGAGGCGGGCACAAATCTCGCCGCCTAGCTTGCTGGCAAAATAAACGATTACCAGACTTAGCAAAACGCTGGCTAGCACGATCGAGCTACTTTCTGCTGCGGTCGCCGCCGCTAAAACAGGTGTAGTCTTGCTGATAGGAAACCAGAAATCAATGCCACTCAACACATTCAGCCCAGGAGAAACAACCATTGATTAAGCCATAATCGTCGCTTTTAATGGTACTCATTTCTGGCGTTGCTGAATCCGGGTCTGAACCCATGAATTTGCCCTCACCCTAGCTCTCTCCCCAAGGAGAGGGAACAAGATTTCTAGCTCTCCTCTCCTTGGGGAAAGGGGTTGGGGGTGAGGGTCATTCATGCTTTGATTCAGCAACGCCTCATTTCTTTAGGGGGTTGCTTTAAATGAATACACGATGTTGGAGCGAGGGCATCTGGCGACGAACCTGCTCTAAACGGGTTGGCTCGATCGCCGCGATCGCCACCCCTGGTTCATCTCCCGCATCAGCTAAGATCACGCCCCACGGGTCAATAATCATCGCGTGCCCGTGCGATTGCCGAATCGAGTTGTGACGACCCGTTTGAGCCGGAGCAATTACATAACAGGTGTTTTCGATCGCTCTCGCTTGCAGCAACACTTGCCAGTGATCTTTGCCCGTGTAAGCCGTAAACGCCGCCGGGATAAACAGCACATCGGCTCCCATTTGCGACAGTTGGCGATAAAGCTCTGGAAACCGCACGTCATAGCAGACCGACAGCCCAAGATTGCCCAGTTCTTTAGATGGGTAAACCGGAGGAACTCGCAGCCCAGCGACGACCGTCTCAGATTCTTGATAGGTGTTGCCATCAGGCAGATTGACATCAAATAGATGAACTTTTTCGTAGCGTGCCACTTCTTGCCCACTGGGGTTAACGAGCAGAGCCGTGTTATGAACCTTGCCGCCATCTACCGGAATGGGAAAGCCGCCGCCCAAAATCGAAACCTGAAAGCGTTGAGCCATCGTCTTAATAAACTTTTCGCTTTCTTGGGCGATCGCATCTGACTGAGCCAGCTTTGCGTTTTCGTCTCCTAAAAATGAGAAGTTTTCCGGCAACCCCACTAGCTCTGCGCCCCGGCGAACTGCCAGGTCAATCAGTTCTTCTGCCTGAGCCAGATTTTTGTGCAAGTCGGGCAGACTATTCATTTGAATTGCGGCAGCCAGGTAAGACTTCATGGGTTTAGCTTAAAATTGCGGGGTGTGAATATGAAGTGTAGATGTTGATTGTGCCATCTGACTCTACCCAATAGTTTAAACCTAGTAAAACTCTAGCGATCGCGACCTCTTAGTCTTCAGGTGTCACCTTTCACCAAAGTTACCAGCAGTTGCCAAACCGTCCAGCCGATCGCTGACACTAAAACGACGATCATTAACAAAGCCAGCGCCGAAAAAGGAGCCAGCAGCATCATTAAGAGCAGCCCTAAAAGCAAAACCGTCAAGATTAAATTATTCATTGGAATTCGATTAAATGTCTTGACTTTAAGGTATTGGATGTGGGATTGAGTTGCCTCTAGCGTCGGTATTATTTATCTGTAAGCTTAATCAAAGTCTTTTGAGCAGGTTGACGAAATATTTCTGTTTGTGAATTTTCGATCGCCGTTGTTCAAGGCTTCCCGCTTGAGTAAAGGTAAATTGAGTGAGCGATCGCGCTACCTTCTGTTACGTCTAAACTCAGGAATTCGAGTTATGATGTCAAAAATAATCCCTCAGATAGACCCTACTGAGAGTAGAACTTGAGAGCTATCTACCCATCATTAGAATGAGGGAGCTTGAGCAGAAACTCGACTGATTTAAAAAGCAAACCCGGCTAAAAAGATTATGGAAGAGTGGCAAAAAGATTTCTCTGAATTTCTAGATACAGTGGCTGAACAAATGGAAGATTTCTTCCTAGAAATCTCTAAAGAAGTCACTGAAGTGGTCAATACATTAGTGGATGTTTCGGAGGAAATTGCAGTTCAGGTGCAAGGTGCTTTCTCAGATGAGATTGAGCAGTATGCAACTGAGTTGGTCAACCCAATTTTAGAAGCTTATTTTGGATTTGAGGGCATAGTCGAAACGGCAACTCAGCCCATGATTCAAGCGGTTGAACCGATGCTGAGTCAGCATCCTGTTTGTGCAGGGTGTCGGCACTATCATGGACAGGTGTATAGCGGCAATTTGCTAGTCTGTGGGATGCATCCCTACGGGGTAGGGGAGGGAGCCGACACTTGCCCTGACAAAGAGTTGACCGTGTGGAAGTCGCCCTATTTCAATGCTGAAGGTCAGTTTTTTTTCGGCGGCGATGACGATTGGTAGAAGCATGGGCAGCGCAACCGACATTAGCTTGCCTTTTCTCGCGCTTGCTTTCTCGCTTTGAGTGCTTCTAAGTTTTGTTTGACGATCGTCACCGATGCGCGATCGCCCCGCTCTAAGTAAAGCTCACTAGCTTTGACTAAATTGAAGGTCGCATCATCATCGCGTCGCAAATTAGCAAAAGCTAACCCACGATCGTGATAGACCTCCGCAAAGGTCGGGTCTAGTTGAATCACTTGAGTAAACTGCTCGATCGCCGCTGGATAATGCCCTTCTCTAAAGGCAATAAGTCCCTGCTGAAATTGCTGAAGCGCCTCAGCTTTTTGGTCTGAAACGACGTTAGAAATCGGCTCTTTAAACAGAACGGCGCGACTTCCTGTCCCTACATAAGCCCAGACCATTGAGCCAATTCCAATTCCGGCAACGACAGTAATCGCAATGACTACGATGAGAAAATTTGCAGTTTCCATTGATGGATTTGTCGCAAAAGAATGGGCTGGACATAGACAGTCTAGTCTACATTCAGCCCATTACTAAATGGAAGATGATTCGCCCAAACTGAAATCACACCAGCTTTAAGTTGGGGTATTCAGCAATCACATCATCACGAGTCAAGACATCGCCTTCCGCTTGAGGAGTCCATAAAATTTCTAGCGCTAAGAGCCGATCGCTCGAAATTCCTCCTAACAGGCTCAACGCTTTTCGCAAGTCTTCAGAGCTATTAATCGGGGGCAGTTCTAGCTTGCCTTGCGTGGCAGCGATCAGCGTCACCACAATATATTCACCCGGATCTTGAGACTCTGCCAGGGCACCACCCTTTTCTGCTAGCGCCAAAGCATTGCTACTAGAGCCTTGCTTAAGCTGATTGTTGACGTTAGATAGCGTTTCTGCCGTAAACTTGCTGCGCTCAGAAAGTGCAAGACGATTAAATTGAGCTTCGGCAGCTTCTAATCGAGCTTGCTGAGATTCGTCGGCTCCATAGACCCAATATTCGGGGTGACGCAGCATTGCCAGCGTGGTTTCTTGCAACACTTGAGCCAAACCTTCATTAGTGTTGGTGTTGGCTTTTTCGGCAATGCGATCGAGGTCAGCCTGCAAGTTGCGCGCCTCAGCCAGTAAGCCCACCTGAACTTTAGCGATCGACACCGCAGGATTGGTATAGCCTAGCTCATCGCCACCGTCAGAGTTGCGTCGGAAGCTTTGAACTAGGAACCCAGCGATCGATAAAAAGATCAGCACGCTAAACAGCCCACCGCCGCCACCGCCAATAAAGGGCAGAATGAAAGGGAAGCCAAACCCACCGCCGGGATAGTATCCACCTCCATAACCACCGCCGTATCCACCGCCACCATATCCAGGCGACGTGCGGGTCGGAGGAGCATAAGTGCGGCTCGGCGCTCTAAAAGATCCACCCCCGATTCGACCACCACTGCGAGCAGCTAGAGCGCTATCAGCGTGACCCATTGCTAGGGCAATCACCAGCCCGATCGCCACTAAAGATTTCAAAAAGGATTTCATCAACGAAGATGTTTTCTGGTTCATAAACTTTTTACCTATCCAGGCTTGTCTCAGCAGAATCGTGCTGAGTTGAGCAAACGTAGGTAACTTAACATTTCTTTACGAATCTTAAGCGATTCCTACTCCTCTACTTTATCGCCTTCCCCGAAGGTTGGAAATGTGTCATAGGGCAAGTTTGGGGAGAGATAACCGAACTGGGTTGATCCACGGTCAATCCTAAGTAAATTGTGGGATGGGCATCTTGCCCGTAGGCTGGAAGCCTGTCCCACTCTCACAACTGAAACAGGATTGCTATATGCGGCAATCTTAACCACTAGCCGCCGCCCACGATCGTCACAATTTCTAAGCGATCGTCGTTTTTGATTTCGGTTTCTGTCCAAAACTGACGATGCAAAATCTCGCCGTTATACTCCACAGCGATCAAACGAGGATTTAGCCCCAATTGTTCTAGCAGCTTTGGCAGCAGCATTTTAGAGTCACACGTGTGAGGTTCTCCATTGACTTGAAGAGTGATGCGATCGGACATGATTAGCTCCACAGTTCCTCAGTTACCGGATGCCCGTTTGAAAGCACCTTCCGGCTCCCGCGTAGAGTCTGCTTCTGATTTAGCTGGGCTAGAAAATATTGTGTTGCCAGCGTGGGCTGATCGGCTTGCATGATCGCCCGAACGACTGAAATTCGTTGCGCCCCGGCTGAGAGAACCTCTTGAACATTGGTGGTATCAATGCCCCCGATCGCAAACCAAGGCATCGGACAGTGTTCTGCTGCATATTGCACATATTCGACCCCAGCCGCCACTTTTCCTTCTTTGGTCGGTGTTTCATAAACCGGGCCGACTCCGACATAATCTGCCCCTTCGCGAATGGCGCGATCTAGCTCACTGGGGTTGGTGGTAGAGCGACCGATCAGACGCTGAGGTCCTAGAAGTTGACGAGCTGACTCAAGGGGCATATCTTGCTGCCCTAAATGAACGCCATCCGCATCAACTGCTAACGCTAAATCAATGCGATCGTTAACGATAAATAGCGCTCCATAGTCTTGGCAAAGTTGCTGGAGTTTGCGGGCATTGCTGAGGCGCGTCAGATCATCGGTTTCTTTGTCGCGATATTGCACGATCGCCAATCCGCCTTGTAGGGCTGCCTCGATCGTGTTAAACAGGGTTTCTGAAGGCGAGGTGACTAAATAAAGTGACGCTTGCTTTAATTTTTGGTGACGCTGATAAGCCATTAGGCTGCTCTCTAGCGTGTAGACCTGATAGCGCATCTGCTTAACGGCTGCTGCCATCTCGGTGCTATAGACCTTGCCATATTCTTCGAGTACTCTTAGAGCTTCTTCGATGCGGCAAAAATTGACTTGCAAGACTTGTTCGATGCTGTCTCGCGTTTCTTCTTGAGGGTGAGTCAACTCAGTGCCCAGATCGCCGGGAGTGTTGCGGGCGGCGCGAAGCTCGGGCGTGTGCCACTTGGCGAGTTCTTGCCGCAGATATTTACAGCGCTCGGTCAGTTGGGCGTTGTTTAGACCAAAACGGCACCATTCTTCAACGACACGTATCCCTTCGCGAGTGCGATCGAGGTTGGCATCTAGAATTCGATAAAGTGCAGGTTGTGCAAATTGGCTGCGGCTGTGTGTATTGCCCATTGGAACAAACCCATGAATTTTCAATCTTAGCAGTCAGAGGGAACTGGAAATAGAGGGCAGGATCAGGGATTCTATTTCAGTCATTTTGCCGTTGAGTCGGATCAGATAGCTCTACCTTATCCTCTGATCTCTGGCTCTTATTCTGTGTTCTCAGTTATTAACTTTTGTGAAGTTTGTCTCGTTTCGTGGATCTGTATACAAAATTGAAGGACTGTTTCCACGCTCTACCAGGCGTAAAGACTGCCCAGTCTTAATCACACCCGTTCATCTGATCCTAAAACCGTGTCTAGGAGAAAAGTCGTGAGTTGGTTTCCTGCTCAAATCGATCGCTCAATCTGTCTTCAAACGATCGTCTCTAAAGGGGACAATTGGAGCCAAACCGCCAAACTAGGAACATTCATCACTCTTTCGCTGCTGTGCGGTTCTGCACTAATGGAGCAGTCAGCCGTCGTTGCCCAGGTGCCTTTGCAAGTCGCGCAAACGTCAAGCAGTCAAGCCTCAAACTATAGTCTGCTGTTTGTCAACTCGACGATCGGAACCGATTCTAACAATGGCAGTGAGCAAGCACCGCTCAAAACGATCACCCAAGCTTTGCGCGTGGTGCAGCCCAACACGATCATTGTTTTAGCACCCGGAACCTATAGCGCTGAGACAGGCGAGACGTTTCCGTTGCAGCTAAAGCCCAAAACCACGATTAAAGGAGAGCCACGCGATCGCGGTCAAGCCGTGATCATCAAAGGCAGCGGGGTTTTCTTGAGCCGCAGTTTTGCGCGTCAAAATGTGACGATCGTGGGCGCAAATCAAGCAGGGTTAACCGGGGTCACGGTGACCAATCCTCACAATCAGGGCTATGGGCTGTGGGTTGAATCGACTAGCCCAGTTGTGAGCGACAACACTTTTACGGCAAATGGGCATGATGGGGTGTCTGTGGTAGGCAGCAGTGCGCCAATTCTTCGCAATAACTATTTCTATCAAAATGGGGCGAATGGCATCACTATTTATGGCACTTCTCGCCCAGAGCTAGCGGAGAATATCTTTGAGAAAACAGGATTTGGCATCAACATCGCTCAAAATGCAGCTCCGCGAATTGTCGGCAATCGGATCACTCAAAATAAAGATGGCATTGTCATTCAGGGCAGAGCGCAACCGATTCTTCGCAATAACGTCGTGGATGGTAACGATCGTGATGGCATGGTGGCGATCGCAGGCGCTCGTCCAAATTTGGGCACCTCTGCCGACCCTGGAAACAACACGTTCTTAAATAATGGTCAGCTTGACATCAACAGCAAGGCAAGCAGCGAAACCATTCCGACGTTTGGCAATCAAATCGCTTCAGCTAAAACCAATGGCAAGTTAGACTTTTTAGGAACTGCCACGGTTGCTGACATTCCTACTGCCTCGCCGATTAGCGTTGCGTCGTCGATCGGCATTGGGCAACAGCTTCCCCGCACCCAACCACCGATCATTTCGATTTCGGTGCCGCCTACTGTGAAATCTGCGCCAGAAGGGCAACGAACGCCGCTCTTTTCTAGACCTGCGGCAACCAGTGCGGCGCGCCTTCCAGTCCCCAAAGCGATCGTGACTCGTCCCGCGCCCATTCGGGTTGCACCGCCTATGTTGTCGCCTGCAACGGTTCAGCCTGCTTTGTTTAACCGCCCAGCATCGACGACAGGAGCGATCGAGATTCCCGTTCCTCCGCCTGAGTCTGGCTCAGTTGCCTCGGTTCCTGTTGCAAGTTCACGAAATTCATCAACACCCATACCTTCTGCTCCTGCGATCGCCCTGTCTAATTCGCAGGGGGTGCTTCCGGTTCCAAAAGGTGACGCTCCGATCGGAAATGTCGGTAATATGCCCACGGTTCCCGTTTGGCGATCGGCAACGAGAAATTCTGAAGGGAGTCCCCCTGCGCTGCCTAGTCGTGCCATCGCTTTGGGATTGCGCTATCGTGTGGTCGTCGAAGCGGTGAGCGCGGGTGAGCAAGCACAGGTTAGAGCGATCGTGCCCGATGCATTTACGGTTTCTTTAAGGGGGCGTACCCTAATGCAAGCTGGAGCCTTTGGTGACCAGGCAAAAGCTAACGAACTTCTACAAACGCTCTCAAGTCAAGGGTTAAAAGCCTCGATCGAGCAGTAGTTGCAGAAATATCTGCGATCGCCTCCACTTCCCCATTCAACCCTTAAAATTTAAGATGATTGCATGAGCCGCTAGAACAGGATCTTTGATTCATGGATATCGTCGAGTTTTTTCAGCAGAGTACAGGTAAATGGTCTTCGTTGCGGACTAGCCACAATATGGCAGTCAAACAACAAGAAGGAGGCAGATCAGATATTGTGATTGAAATGCTCGATCAGACCGATCCTGAAGTGATCAAGCTCTGTGAACTATATAAGGTCGATCCCACTTCGGCGTTGTGCGGGGTTCGCGTCACCTGGAATGGCACGATGGAATGGGATCAGGAGAAACATTCGGGGTCTACAGTGTTGGTGCCCCTGACCGATCCAGCAGCGCCCAACGAAGGGCAACTGCTGCGCGAAGTGGGTTACGCCAAAAAAGCGCCCGTCTCAGGTCGCTATCTGATGAATGGCGAAGAACTGACCCTCACCACTGAGTCTGAGTCGATGTCTTCTAAAGAGCGGTTTTGGTTTGAAAGCCCAAATGTGCGCTTACGTCACAGCATTCTCAAACGGTCTGGTGGCTTTAGCATGACCTCTTTCTGTTCTGAAATACGGATGGGAGTTGCCAATCCACCCGAAAAAGCAGCAGATCAGGCAACGACGATGTGATAGCCATTTCAAAAACAGATCGCGAGAGGGCACGATATGTTGTGTCCTCTTGTCTACCCCTGATGGAGGGCAACCACGCAGGGTGGTTTCAAGTTAGCCAGCGAAAAACCTGATGGACTTGATTGGCTAGATCCCGAATGCAATCTGGGAGAGT